>JAAVGC010000064.1 GCA_014800445.1 Bacteroidales bacterium
TTGGCAGCCTTGTTGGCGTTGGCGATGTTCTCGTGGAGACGCTTCAGGTCACCCTTTGAAAGCTCGCTGTTGCGGATGTTGGCCTGGTTGACCAGGAACTTGATGTCGGCAGCATACTTCTCTTTGATGATGCGCTGGAAGCGGTCGGCCGCCAGAGCTGCGGCAGCGTCCTCAGCCGATGCGAATGCTGCTGTGGCAACTACGCCTTTGGCAACCTTGACGCGGGGAAGCACATACTGCTTTGAACCCTGATTGACGGTGAAGGCCAGCTCGAGCTCGCTCTGCGCCATGGCGGGTTTCCATGAGAAGTTGACGGGTATGGTGACTGTGCCGCCACGGTCGAAGTAGATAACGGGGCTGTTGCCGCGCACCTTCTCGCCCTGGAATGAATAGGGCTGCGACGATGATTCCTCACCGTTGTAGACGAGGTAAGGCGTTACGGTCACCTGAGCGTTCTTAACGAAGAACTTTGCAGGGATGTTGGCAGTGACAGTTCCGGGTACTTTCTGACCTACCAGTTCCAGGGGATTGGGGTTAACAGAGAAGTAGTCGGCGTTGAACTGGCCAAGCTTCTTGCTACATCCTGTGGCAGCCAGCAGGGTCATGACAGCGACAGCAGGAAGCGTAATGCGATTTTTGAACATGGATGATGAATTCCTTTAAAGGAGATTATGACCATGCAGCGCCCCGATCTAAGGGCACTGCATGGGCTATTGTAATTATGATTGGATTTATTTCTTTTCGTCGGCTACCATCTCAAGCACCTTGCAGAGATGCTTCCAGAAACGCTCTACTGCGGGGATATACATGCGTTCGCTCGGAGAATGCACACCGCGGAGTGTGGGACCGAACGACACCATGTCGAGATGCGGCATGACGCTCTTGAAGAGGCCGCACTCGAGGCCGGCATGGATAGCCTTGATGGCAGGCTTGATGCCGAAGAGCTGCTCGTAGGCATCAGAAGTAATCTTCATGATGGGCGACTCAAGATTGGGCTGCCATCCGGGATAACCTTCGCCATGCTCCACAACGGCACCGGCAAGACGGAAGTGTGCCTCAACCTGATTGGCGATGTCGTACTTGCGCGACTCCACGGAGCTACGCTGCGATGTGGTGACAACGATCTGGTTGTCGGGACGCATCTTCACTGAAGCAAGGTTGGTGGAGGTCTCTACCAGCCCCTCAAGATCGCGGCTCATGGAGATGACTCCGTGAGGAGCCGAGTAAATAGCGCTTATGGCGTTGGCCGAAGTGGTGGAGTCAACGCAGAAATCGGGAGCATCGACCGATGTAAGCTCAAGTTTCATTGTGGTCTCCAGACCCTTGTATTCGTTCTCGATATCGGCAACGTAGTTGTTGAACGCGATGCGTATATCCTCTTTGCGCGAGGTGTGCACACCAAACACGGCGTGAGCGGCGCGGGGGATGGCGTTGCGGAGATTTCCGCCGTCGATTTCGGTAAGAGCAACCTCATGTTTCTGCTGGAGATTCCAGAGGAAACGGGCAAGCACCTTGTTGGCGTTGGCATGNCCAAGATGGATGTCGCCTCCTGAGTGTCCGCCGAGACCGCCGGAAACCTCAACCTTGAAATAATGGTAATCGGCAGGAGCTACCGAACGGTTATAGTTGAATGTGCATACAGTATCNATGCCGCCGGCACATCCAACAAAGATCTCAGCGTCGTCCTCTGAGTCGAGGTTAAGAAGAATNGAGCCNGAGATCATACTCTTGTCGAGATTGAAGGCACCGGTCATACCNGTCTCCTCATCAACCGTCACGAGCACCTCGAGCGGACCATGAACAAGATCGGGATCGATCATCGCAGCCAGCGAAGCNGCCACGCCTATGCCATTGTCGGCACCAAGCGTAGTGCCATCGGCTTTCACCCAGTCACCATCAACAATCGTGCGGATGGGAGTATTCTCAAAATCAAAGTTCTTGTCGTTGCTCTCGCACACCATGTCCATGTGGCCCTGCATGATAACTGTGGGNGCATCCTCATGACCNGGTGTGGCGGGCTTCTTGATCACGACATTGCCGATTTCATCGACCTTGCACTCCAGATCATGTTTCTTTGCGAAGTCGACGAGATACTGACGAATTTTCTCCTCTTTCTTTGAGGGACGCGGCACCTTCGTGATCTCGTCAAAAATCCTGAAGACTGCCTGCGGCTGAAGGTCTTTTACTTCCATGGCTGGGAATTTATATATTTCCGGTTAATTTTATTTGAGCAGTGTTATATTAAGTTAAAACCTATCGGTTCACGACACTAAGTTACAAAATAAAAAGGCATCACTGCAAAAATTATGGGTATCTTTCTTATATTTGCAACACAAAAAAAGGCGTAGTGCCATGAAAACCCTGTTTTTCACAATAATTCTACTCATTTTCGCCCTGGTGATGCTCGGTGTGAAAGTTCTGTTTGTGAGAGGCGGACGTTTTCCCGGACATCACAGTCATCATCACGATGGCCCCCGCCATTAACACCAATCAAAGAATAACAAATTCAACCACTGAACTCATACATGAAGAAAACTGCACTCGGTGCCGCCGGCTTTTTGATGCTCTGCGCGGTCGCATCCTGCTCAGACAACGCCAAGACAACCACTACCCCTGAGGCTCCCGCCGCCACTACCGCAACTGCCGGAGATTCGTTTGCCTCGTCAACCAACATACGCTACATCGACCTTGACACCATCATGGAATATTACCATCTGGCCAAGGACGTTCAGGAGTTCACAATACGCACCTACAGCGATNTTGANCANGCNCAGCGCACAGAGNNCAACAAGATACAGAAGTTCGGTCAGTCGATCGAGGACAAAGCCCGCAGCAACGGTTATCTGACCGAAGCAAGCTANAATGCCGACGTGCAGAAGCTCAANAAGATGCAGGCNGANGCNCAGAACGCTCTCGCTGCCATGNAGCGCAANGCTNANCAGGATCTNGNNNCACAGAANCAGACACTTAATGACTCAATACAGAGCTTCATCAACGACTACAACAAAAGCAAGCACTACGATGCCATTCTTTTCAGGGCTGCCGGTGTTTACTTCAATCCCGCTCTTGACATCACAAAGGAGGTAATCGAGGGACTCAACTCACGCTACAATATCGTGAAGTAAAGGGAANNNNANNACTNAATGATAAAATAAGTCAGCCGCATTNATGNNTGCGGCTGACTTATTTTTGNAGTATATGACGGNCACACTGTGNTGAAACACCACATTTCTACGACTGTGCAGGAGGTGTCTGAGGTTTGCGGCGGCGTTTCCAGTANGGGCGACGTTTCTTCTTTGCAGGTGCGTCATCGGTTGACGGNTCTGCACCCTCATTNATGATTGCCTGATCGNTATTNATCTCGGGAGTCTTAGCTTCAGATTGCGCGGCAGNGNTTTTTTTCGGGCTGATGCCACGTGAAACCGGGCGNCGGCGNNTCTTTTTTGCAGCAGCATCGCAAGACGTAGCTGCCGGGGCTTCTTCTTGGACGGGCGCGCTGTCGGCGCACTCCCCCGCTCTTTCCTGAACNTCGCTATGAGCTNTGATGCGTGTGACACGCTTNCGCAGGAATTTCTCGATGCGCGCAAANCGGCGACGGTCACGCTCACTAACAAAGGTTACTGCTATCCCTTCCTCACCGGCACGGGCTGTACGGCCGATGCGGTGCACATAGTCCTCGGGCTCGGCGGGAACGTCGTAGTTGACGACCATCGAAATGTCGTCGATGTCGATACCGCGCGCCATAATATCGGTGGCGACAAGGACGTCGGTGTGTCCAGCTTTGAATGCGCGTATGACTTCCTCGCGCCGGCTCTGCTCAAGGTCGCTGTGCATCTCGTCGACGCTGATTCCCTCTTTAGCCAGAATCTTGCGCAGATCCTTCACACCGAGTTTTGAACCAACGAAAACAATGACACGCTTGCGTCCACCCTCTTCTTTAAGGAGTTCGACAAGAAAACCGGGTTTTTCACCTACACCACAGAATCGGGCACGCTGGTCGATCTTGTCGGCAGGACGCGACACGGCGATCTTCACTTGCACCGGGTTGCGGAGGATCGACCGCGAGAGCTTGACTATGCGGTCGGGCATCGTGGCAGAGAAGAGGAGTGTCTGACGCTCGGANGGNAGTCNGGTCGCAATGTGCATGATATCATCGTAGAAACCCATGTCGAGCATACGGTCGGCCTCATCGAGAATCAGATAGCCCAGCTTCGATAGATCGACGTAGCCCATGTTGATGTGCGACATGAGTCGGCCGGGGGTAGCTACAACAATATCAGCCCCCTCCTTCAGTCCGCGCTGCTGTCGTGCATAGGCAGGTCCGTCGGTACTACCNTANATCGCAATATTGCTGACATTTAGATAGTAGGAGAAGCCTTCCAGCTGGTGATCGATCTGCATGGCAAGCTCACGTGTGGGTGTGAGTACCAGGCATTTTATACCGGGGGTACCGGCTGTGCCGTCATCCTGCATCCGCTGTATGACGGGGAGGAGAAATGCCGCCGTTTTGCCGGTTCCGGTCTGAGCGACGGCAATGAGGTCATTGCCGTCGAGTATTTCCGGAATCGCTTTTTCCTGAACAGGCGTACATTCGCCAAAATTCATCGCATCGAGGGCATCAAGCACCTCGTCGCTGAAGTCGAGATCTTCAAATCGCATTATATGTCATTTTAATCCAACGGGACAATGGCGGGTCACACCGTCACCTCCCCGCGACGCAATGCCTCGGCATAAGCGTCGATACGCATAAGTTCCGCAGGAATGTCGATCGACTGCGGACAGTGCTTATTACATTCCTTACAGTCNGTGCAATGTGCTGCCTGACGCAACTTGGGTACCTTGCGGTCCATACCNACAAGGAACTCACGGCGCGCATGGGCATAGTTGGGATCGTCAACCGATGTGACAATGTCGCCCTGATTGACCATCTTGTTGTAGTGCAGAAGTATGCCGGGTATGTCAAGCCCGTGGGGACATGGCATACAATACTTGCAATCGTTGCACTGCACGAGAGGATAAGAGAGCATCATCGTTGCCACCTTCTGCAAAAGCGCGTCCTCATCGGCCGATATCGGGGCGAGAGGCGAATAGGTGGCGAGGTTGTCGCGCAGATGATCCTTGTAGGTCATGCCTGAAAGCACNGTGAGTATGCCATCAGGTGTACCGGCATAGCGGAATGCCCATGAAGCCACACTATCATCGGGGCGTGCATTCTTGAGCATCGANGTCAGGTTTTCGGGCATCGAGGCAAGTCGTCCTCCGAGAAGCGGCTCCATGATCACCGCGGGAATGCCGCGCTTGGCAAGCTCGTTGTAGAGATACTCGCCGTTGGTGTTGCGCTCNTTGATCTCCTTGGCATGTAGCCAGTCGACATAGTTCATCTGTATCTGCACGAAATCCCAGTGAATGCGCCCCTCGTCGTGCCACTTGAGCATGGTNTCGAACACCTCTATGTCGCCGTGGTAGGAGAAACCGAGGTTGCGTATGCGTCCGGCCTCACGCTCGTCGACAAGGAAGTCGAGCATNCCGTTGTCGATGTAGCGGCTGTTGAAATTCTCCATACCTCCCTGCCCGATGGCGTGAAGAAGGAGATAGTCGATGTAGTCGGTCTGGAGATACTTGAATGAGTTGTTGTACATCTCCATCGACTTCTCGCGCGGCCATGTCTGTGGTGCGAAATTCGACAACTTGGTGGCAATAAAGTAGGAGTCGCGCGGATGACGGGCAAGAGCGTTGCCGGTAACCTGCTCGCTATGTCCGCGACAATAGGCGGGCGACGTGTCGAAGTAATTGACACCGTGGGCAAGCGCATANTCCACAAGCTCATTCACGGCTTCCTGATCAAGCACACCGTCGGAACCCGGCACCGATGGCCATCGCATACAGCCGTAGCCGAGTATCGATACTTTNTCGTCGGTGTTCGGGTTGACTCGGTANGTCATCTCGCCCGTCCCTACGGCTGCTTTGGAGCGGTCGGGNTNCTTGCTTGAGGAACATGAGGTGAGAAGTGAGCCGACACCGCCGGCTATGGTTGCTGCACCGCCGAGAGCAATACCTTTAAGAGCCGTGCGGCGACCGGGATCATATTTGAATTTATTATTTTTCATGAGATTATCAGCCGATAGTGGTGTGAGCGTCACGCCCGTCGACACGGATTGCGCTCACAGGAGAAACAGGACAGAGATTTTCACAGGCACCGCATCCGAGGCAGCGGCTTTCATCAACTACGGGACGGCGCAACGGGAGTCCGTCTTTACCCACGTGATCTCCGTCGAAGGGCATCATGGTGATTGCATGTGAGGGACAGTGACGGGCGCANATTGCACACGCAGCCTCTCCCTGAGCNGCAAGGCAGGAGTGCATATACACACGCGCCATACCCACCGAGATATCAGACTTCTCAGCAACCGTGATCTTGTGGATAGCACCGGCAGGGCAGACTTCGGAGCAACGCACGCACTCCGGGCGGCAATAACCGAGGTCAAAATCCATCTGCGGCATCATGAATGTGTCGAGCGAGGTGGAGGGCTTGAGCACNTCGTTGGGGCANGCCGTCACGCATAGCTGGCATGCCGTACAGTGAGTCGAGAANTTTCTCCAGCTTATGGCACCCGGCGGCACGAGCGGNTGCTCGGGATCGGGGTTGTGCTTGGGAGTAATGTCGGCATAACCGCCATCGGTGGTCTTCTCCTCACGTGGCTTGATCGAATCGGTGAGAGCGTCGGCAGCTTTGGCAACCGAAGCGGTGGCGATAGCCGCGAGGCCGGTCATGAAGCCACGGCGCGAAGCGTCATCGCATGAAGTCTTAGNNGGTTCTGTCGGTTCGGCAGCCTTGATGTTGCGGCGGATNCCGTAGGTCATAGCACCGAAGGAGCATGACTCCGTGCAGTTGAAGCAGGTCACGCAACGCGAATAATCCACCTTGCGGTTCTTCACATCAATACACTTGGCCTTNCAGTTGCGCTCGCACTTGCGGCAACCGGTACACTTGCTCTCGTCAAACCGTACACCAAAAATGGAGAAGCGCGAAATCACACCGAGAAGCGTCCCGACGGGGCAGATAGTATTGCACCACGCACGGCCGGCCACAAAAGCTGTAGCACCGACGATAAAGAGGGAGATCAGAGCTACCCACATGGCAGGGCCGCTGCCGACAACGCTTGTGACCCTATAGAACAGCGTGCTGTCATTGATCTCGGCTATCCCGGCAAGGACATTATTTCCTGCGTCATAGACGGGTTTAACCACATCGGCAGCAATGCGCCCGTACATCGAATAGGGTTCTATCAACGCCAGCCACACACGCGCGCCAGCCCAGAAAGCACCGGCAATCATGCCTATGGCGAAAATGACAAACACAATATATCTCACAAGTTTTTTCTCCGGCTGATAAGCAAACCGGAACTTGCGGGCTGCCTTGCGCACACGGAGTGCTCCAAAACGGTTGAAAACATCCTGCATCACACCCAGAGGGCAGATTACAGAGCAATAGATGCGGCCTGCCACTAAGGTAAGAAGCACCAGTAGAATAAGAGAGATAATATTGAAACTCAGGACTGCCGGCCAGAACTGCGCCTTGGCCATCCAGCTCAGNGGACCGATTGCCGACCCAGTGAAATCAACAAACAGAGCCGTCAGNCCCACGATGAACACGACCGCAAGCACGACCCTTAACTTTTTCAACATTGCAAAACTATTATGATACGAATNGATATATTACATCACATTGCAAATATATACTTTTAAGCCTCTATGACCAATTCTGTGGAAGTTGTGCATTGTTAAAAACTACAAAAAGCAGTAATTTTGCATAAAATCACAGCAAAATGGTAAAGTACAAAGCGGCCCTTTTTGATCTCGACGGTGTATTGATCGACACTGAAGGCATCTACACAAGCTTCTGGAACAAGGTAGGAAAGCATTTCGGCAAAGTGCCCACTTTTGCCAATGACATCAAAGGAACTACTCTCTGCAATATACTGTCGACCCACTTCCCTGAGCCTGCCGCCCGAGCCGAGATCGAGAAGATGATTCATGATTTTGAGGACAAGATGGTTTATGCCCTTTTCCCGGGCGCACTCGAGTTTCTGTCGGAACTGCGGCGCCGCGGCGTTCTATGCGCCATCGTGACATCGAGCGACCGCAAGAAAATGGATGCGCTGGCCTTGCAGAACCCTGGGCTTGAGGCAGGAATGGATGCTGTGGTGATAGCCGACGATGTTCAGCGCTCAAAACCCGATCCACAGGGCTACCTCCTTGCAGCAGAAAGACTCGGCGTTGCGCCTGAACTTTGCGTCGTGTTTGAGGACTCGCTTCAGGGTCTTGAGGCCGGGCGCCGTTCGGGTGCCAAAGTGGTAGGGCTAACGACGACCAATCCCGCAGAGAAAGTAGCCCCGCTCGCCGACGTCACCATCGCCTCGATAGCCGATGCCGACGCTGACGCAATAGGTTTCTAATCCAAATCCCATCCCCTTATAATGTTTACACGCAAAATCACACTCATCATCCTCTCTATANTTGCGGGACTAAGCACCGCCGTAGCCCAGCAGCAGCTCAAATACAGCAATTTCGACCAGTGGGTCGTGCGNGAGATACCGGAATCAGGTATCATCGGAGGNAACACCAAAACGCTCTATGAGATAGGCCCCAACGACACTATCAGAGGCGCGAAAGCCTACTCGTCGACAAGCTCGCCCTGGGCCACATCCAACGTATATGCCCGCGTAATGGGAGTAAACAAAGGCAGCGTGGCAGTCTATCCCGACAANCATGGNNNNGGNCGNTGCGTNAAACTGNCNACCAAGCTCGACTCCGTCAAGGCACTGGGCCTTGTCAATATCGAGGTACTTGTGGGTGGNTCGATGTTTCTCGGACAAATGATGGAGCCGGTAAAATCCACTTCAGACCCCTACAGCAAGATGGAGATGGGAGTACCGTTCACCGGACGTCCGAAAGCGTTGAAATTCGACTACAAGGTCAATGCCCCTAACACCAATAAACGCATAATATGTACCGGCTTCAGCAAGAAGAAAGAGATTGCCGGACGCGATAGCTCCGAAGTGTTCATCATACTTCAGCGGCGCTGGGAGGAGAACGGNAAGATTTATGCCAAGCGNGTGGGCACAGGCCGCGAGCGTTTCTACAAAACNACCGACTGGGTCGAGGGGCACACTCTCNACGTGAACTACGGTGATATAACCAAACAGCCTTATTACCAGCCGTGGATGGGACTCATNCCCGAAGAAAAAAGCTACTATGCCCTCAACAGCAAGGGTAAGATGGTGCCGGTGCAGGAAGTGGGCTGGGACTCCCCCGACGCCACACCCACCCATATCCTTGTCATGGCATCAGCCGCCTGCGGAACNGCCTACGTTGGCACGCCNGGACAAACACTGTGGATTGACAATATCGANCTGGTNTACTGAACGTTTTGCTAAAAACGTAGAAAAAACTAATTATGTTGAGGACGCACGGACTGTGCGTCCCTATTTTTTTTACTTTTTTTTGCAAGATTGNTTGCATTTGTCAGTTCGTATATCTTTATTTGTAAAAACTTAAATGCATGAGGCCATGAAAATTCACAATTTATTTTTGACTCTGGCACTGCCGTTGATNACATCAGTTGCGGCCNTTGCTGACGACACTCCTTTCAATGGGGTGATCCTGAATAGCGAGCTAAAACCAATCAAGAATATAAGNGTCTATCTCAANGACCCGAACTATTACTCTCTGACCGACAAGCAAGGGCGCTTCGGNCTNACCAACATACTNCCCGANGACACNCTGANNNTGCGCATATCCAAGAAGCAGATCATNCGCGTNCCTGTCGACGGTCGCCAAAGCATGAGAATAATCCTTGCAGCCGACGGCAANGCTGACGCGCAGCAGGATGACGAACTTGTAAACTTCGGCTTCGGATATGTGAAGCGCCGCGAATTTACCGGTTCCAGCTCGGGCATCAGCGGCGAGACTCTTCGCCGGACAGGAAAAANCGACATACTGTCGGCACTCGACGGACTCGTAACGGGGCTGAAAATCAAGGTTGACCAACAAACCGGAAAAGCGACAGCTAATGTCCGTAATGCCCAGACATCGGATCTTACTCCAGGCTCCTTTACGAAGGATGCCNCGCCAGCATTTTTTGTNGANGGAATACAGGTTCCGTCACTTGAGTTTATGAGTGTCCACGATGTGGATCATGTGGAGGTGATAAAGGATGCGTCGCTCTATGGCGTGCAAGGGGCATCCGGAGTGATACTCGTGACCACCAAGTCAGCCGCTAAAGCGAAATAAAGATTATACCAGACATCCGATGCCTTACGGCATCGGTGTTTTTTTCTCATACCTGCAACACACCCGCCCCCCTTAGGTTTACGAACATACAAACATCATATCGCTAACGGCATTGTAGCGTCCACATATACATCCGATAACCCTCTGATCCATCGCACACATCTTTCTATATACTAATATATGT
>JAAVGC010000065.1 GCA_014800445.1 Bacteroidales bacterium
AGGCATAAATGGCATCGTCAGCCGGACTCTCTCCTGATATCTGCCTCAACACTTCCGCAAAGAAGTTTTTGAGGAGTGTCAGAGAATATCCTCCACACAACTCCGCTCCGACTATAATATATCCTCCTCCGGGAAGTGGGCGCGTATCAAGTTCAGGAAGTTCTATATATTGCGGAGAGTAGACCGAGATCTGGCTGCTCGTACCCACCGTGACATGTACTGCCTCTTCCCTATCGGCCACGGATCCGATAAACGCCGCCTGATTATCGCCGATTGCGGGAAAGACAGGAATATTTTTATAATACCCCACAGCAGTTTTTCCTGAAGCCACAACTGGCAGCAATCTGGTATCGATATTAAGCTTTCCGAGTGCTTCGGCATCGAATCTGAGTTCAGTCTTATCAAACACTCCTAACGAAGCCGCATTGGAAGAATCTATTACCGGTACTGATCCGTTTGTGAGTTTCATCACCACATAATCCATAATCGTGGAAATACGTGATGCTCCGTGAGGAACCTGGTTATTCAGACTATTGTAGTAGTGGGTTAGAAGACCAAATCCTGTAGCAACCGGATAACCGGTGATGCGTGTCATGGCTTCAGCATATGTCTCCGTATCATTTATCTTTCGGTTTCCACGCCCGTCCTGCCAGGTCACAAGAGGAGAAACAGCATTGCCAGTAGCGTCGGTATAAAGCATGCCGTGCATCTGTCCGGTGACACCGATACCTTTGACTTCTTTACCGTCCTGAAGCAAATTATCGAGAATACCGACTACGATTTCATAAATACGCTGCGGATCCTGCAACCGTTCGTCGTAGTTATTGCCGGAAATTGTTGAGTCATTTGGCAAGGTTATAGTCTTTAGCGAAACCTCATCCGAGTTTTCTTCTGAGCAGCCATTACAGGCCTCTGAATTATATCGCACACCACATATAGAGGTCGTGCCTATGTCTATACCTATATAATACATATAATTGAATTTAAAGTTATTTCGAGCTCTTACACAAGCATATTAAACCGTTAAAATACAGCGTACAAAAGGTCTTATTCTCTACGTCCTCAACGTGACTCAGACCATTAACAAAGAAGACCTTATGTATGCCGTACTTAACAAAATTAAGATAAAATCTAAGATATTACCCTATATTTTAAAGAAAAACGCAGATATAAATATAAAAATAGCCCAAGTATGCATCACTTTATCTTGTTATTACTTTCTAATGCTAATTGAGCTTAATTATGAGCAAATTACAAAATAATCACTAAATACATTCCGATTTCCATTATTTTATCATATATTTGCAGCAAACATTAAGTTTAACGCTTAATTCAATATCGGTTTATAGGTTTTCCAATATTAATATAATAATCGTCAGATGAAAGTTTCTGAAGTATTAGCCGACCTGAAGCGTCGATTTCCTAACGAGCCGGAGTATCATCAGGCCGTTGAGGAGGTACTCACCTCTATTGAGGATGTCTACAACTCTTATCCGCAGTTTGAGCGTTACAACCTCATCGAGCGTCTGTGTGTACCCGACCGCATTCTGTCGTTCCGAGTAAGCTGGGTGGATGACGCCGGCAACGTGCGCACCAACATGGGTTACCGCGTACAGCACAACAATGCCATCGGTCCGTACAAGGGAGGCATTCGTTTCCACGCTTCAGTAAACCAGTCGATCCTGAAGTTCCTCGCTTTCGAGCAGACCTTCAAGAACTCACTGACGACTCTCGCAATGGGCGGTGCAAAGGGAGGATCAGACTTCTCGCCCAAAGGCAAGAGCGACATGGAAGTGATGCGTTTCTGTCAGGCTTTCGTGCGCGAGCTCTGGCGTCAGATCGGTCCTGAGCGCGACGTACCGGCAGGTGACATAGGCGTAGGTGGCCGTGAGGTAGCCTACATGTACGGTATGTATAAAAATCTTGCCCGCGAAAACACCGGAACATTCACCGGCAAAGGCATCGATTTCGGTGGCTCGCTCATCCGTCCTGAAGCCACAGGTTACGGCAATGTGTATTTCCTGCTGAACATGCTCGCTACACGCGGCATCGACATCAAGGGAAAGCGCGTGGCCATCTCCGGCTCGGGCAATGTGGCTCTCTACACGGCTCAGAAACTGATGTCGCTCGGGGCAAAGGTTGTTTCGATGAGCGACAGCGACGGTTCGATCGTTGTGCCCGAAGGACTCACTCAGGAGCAGTTTGATTACATCTTCTCGCTGAAAAACGACTATCGCGGCCGCATAAGTGAGTTTATCGATGAATATCCCGGCGCAGCCACTTACTACAAGCGCGAACGCCCCTGGAAGTACGTGAAGTGCGATATCGCTATGCCTTCGGCTACTCAGAACGAACTCGACGGCGATGACGCGCGCGCGCTTCTCGCGCAGGGCTGCATAGCAGTGAGTGAGGGTGCCAACATGCCTTCGACTCCCGAAGCAGTCAAAGAGTTCATCAATGCTAAGATACTCTATGCTCCCGGTAAGGCAGCCAATGCCGGCGGTGTGAGCGTGAGCGGCCTTGAGATGGCTCAGAATGCTCAGATGCTCAGCTGGACAGCTGAGGAGGTTGACAACAAGCTCCGTCAAATCATGGCCGACATCCATGAGCAGTGCGTGAAGTTCGGTAAAGAGCCGAACGGCTACGTCAACTATGTGAAGGGTGCCAATATTTCAGGCTTCATGAAAGTAGCACGCGCAATGATGGCTCAGGGTATCCTCTGATAACAAGCGCGATTCAAGCATAATCATCCCCGCTGAGCCAGATGGCCGGCGGGGATAATTGTTTACTGAAAATTTATAGTGAAGCGTGTCAGGCCGTCGGCTGGAGAAGTGGCAAGAGAATAAGTGTAGCCGTGATTGTCAAGGATCTCCCCCACCATCATAAGTCCGATTCCCTGACCATAGGGTTTGGTGGTAAAAAAAGGAGTGAAAATCTGATCGGCAACCTCCGGCGTGATAGGACGTCCGTTATCGCAAATCGTGAGCCTTTTTGCGTCGGAATCAACGTCAATTCTTATGTAACCATTGTCATCGATGCTCTCAGCGGCATTCTTCATCACATTCATGAGCACTTGCTGGATCTGAGCGATATCGGCATCAATCATAAATTCCTCTGCAGTAGCAAACTCGCGTATTTCAAATTCCACGCCTCTGTCTTTCCACATCTCGTGCATGTGGGCCGTCACGTCGGTGAGCACAGGCAGAAGATTAAACTCCTTGCGTTCAGGCTCGGGGATGCGCGCCGTATCGGCAAGCGAGGATATGAACTTCACCACTGCATGGTTTCTGCGGAGCAATGAGGCAATTGACTGCTGCATGTCACTGTCGAGCGAATCGGCAAGATCCTGTTCAAGTATTTCGAGCGTGGCATTGAGTCCTGCCATTGTGTTGTTGACTTCATGCGAGATCACGCGAAGCACTTTGCGATATGAGCGGCGCTGCACCTCCATGACATCGCGTGTCATTTCTTCGATTATATAAAATTTATGGGGTACTCCCATATTGAAAAAACGATAAGAGAAGCAGCGGTAGATTAGCGTGCCGTTGATGCGCGCTATGGTCACACGTCCCTCCTCCATATCCTTCATCATCTCGGCGAGACGATGATTTATCTCCCACAGATTATGTCCTTTGTATTCCTTGGGGTTCTCAATTTCAAGGAAACCGGCAGCACTGGGATTGATGTGTATGATGCGCCCGTTGGATTCAGTGATTATCACCCCTGTGGGCATCACCGAAATCATTATATCAAGCATCTCGTTGATCTCGCGCACACGCAGCCGCTGTTCGCTCAAGTGCATGAGCATGGAGTTGAACACTCCGATCACCTCATCCATATCAGGCTGCCCGGTAGTGCGCACACGGCTTGAGAAATCCATCNCGCTCATCAGTCCTGCCGCACGCCTCAGAATGGATGCCGGCTTGACCACATTACGGTAAAATATCCATAGAAACAGGATGATGACCACTATACACCCCTCGCAGAAAAGCAACGATGAAAGGCTTCCAGTGCCTTCGCGCCAAAGAATGATTCCGACGAGTCCGAGTAGCAGAAGGCTTGTCCAAAGGAAAATGTATTTAAGTCTCATCGGTCTATATGATACTTTTCCATGCGGCGGTAAAGTGTCTGCCGCGTTATGCCGAGCGACGCAGCCACACGCGACAGATTACCACCATGAACCTGCATCGCCGATTTGATAGCGGCACACTGCACATTGTCGAGTGCGTTGGCATCAGGAAGAAAAGTTGATTCCTGCGAAGCAGCCTCAAGTCCGGCGGGAGGGATGAGCGGAAGAATGTCATCGGCCGAAATTGTTTCCTTTCCGACGAGAAGCACACATTTACGCACCAGATTTTTCAGCTCGCGTATATTGCCGGGATAAGGCAGTTTCTGTAGCAGAGCCATCGCTCCATCGTCAAAATGCGCCACTTTGCCGCCATTCTCATCGGCATTCTGCCTGGCGAAATGTCTCACGAGCTCCGGAATGTCCTCCCGACGCTCGCGCAGTGGCGGCAGCTCTATAGTAATAAGATTTATACGGTAAAAAAGATCCTCGCGGAATGCGCGGTCGGCAACCATCGAGGGCAGATCGGCATTGGTGGCGCACACGACCCTGACATCGACGTGACGCGGACGATCGTCGCCCAGTCGTTCATAGGTGTGCTCCTGCAACACACGCAGCATCTTCACCTGCGATGCCATGTCGAGGTCACCTATCTCGTCAAGAAAGATCGTGCCGGTATCGGCAGCAGCGAAACGACCAGGACGATCAGACACCGCGCCGGTGAATGCACCTTTCTTGTGTCCGAACATCTCACTCTCGAAGAGTGTGGAGGGCATACCACCAAGATTGACCTTGACAAACGGGCGGTCGCGGCGCGGACTATTACGGTGCACCGCCTGAGCGATAAGTTCCTTGCCTGTACCGTTCTCCCCCATTATGAGCACCGAGGCATCGGTGGGTGCAATTTTTTTGAGGGTAGCGATGATCTCGAGCATACGCGGCGACTCCCCTATTATGCCGCTACGATCAAAGCCGGCATCACCATCGGCATCATGGCGCGTACCATAGACCTCTATTGCCGAACGCAGCTGCTGCAATAGACCACGGTTGTCCCACGGCTTGCTCACGAAGTCGACTGCTCCCGCCTGCACCCCCTTGACGGCAAGAGCGATTGTGGCCCATGCGGTCATGAGTATGACAGGAAGATCGGGACGGAAAATCTTGATCTGACGCAAGAGCACAAGCCCTTCGTCACCGCTTGTGGCACGCGTGAAGTTCATGTCGATAAGAGCCAGATCGAGATGTGTCTCGCTTCTCACCACATCTATCGCGCCGGCAGCGTCGGGCACCATGACCGTTTCGAATCCCGAACGGTGCAGAAGCAGCCTGAGAGAGCTTCTGACTCCCTCGTCGTCATCGGCAATCAATATGCGCAGTTTTTCCATCACCCTAAAGNTAATAAAAACAACCGGACATACAATGCGTCCGGCTAAAAATCAGCCTTTCACAATNTTGTCGAAATCGGCGTCGATCGACGTGCCCTTGATGAANTCCCANAGCGTGAGNGAGCGCAACTGATAGTAGTAGTACCAGAAATTGAACAGCTCGTTTATCACCTTCAGGCGCGCCTGATCCTTNGCCGTNTTGGAGTCATTGAGGTCGAGAGTNGATATTTTNCCGATCATGAATGTCTCATAGTTGGTGTGATAACGCTTGTTGGCGATCGTGTCGGCCTTCTCGGCTATCGTCACCTGCTGCCGCTGATTGTTGAAGCGCTCCACAAGCACGAAAAGATCCTGATTGAACGTGAGTGCTTCCTGACGCAGACGCGCCTTGGTGAGATCCCGGTTGCTCTCCGCNACCTTGACCTGTCCGCGACGTTTGCCCCAGTCGAGTATGGGGATTTTCACGCCTATTTCCACCACCTGATTGTCCTTCAGACGTTCGTAGGCCATGCGGAAAGTGTTGTCGGTACCGGTGAAACCCACTTGCGCGTAGAGCGTCACCTGACGCATATTGCCTTTGGCTGTGGCCACAGCATAGTCAGCTTCNAGCTGCCGACGGCGCAGATTCTTGCTAAGCGAGTTGTTTTCGAGNGCGCGTTCCAGCACACTGCTGTAGTCGAGCACAAGTTCAGGTGCGTGCATGGGCATGTCGGGTATCAGTTCAGTATCTTCGGGCAGATCAAGGAAAGCCACGAGTCTGAACATATTGCTCTGGCGGTTGCTGAGTGCGTCGGTGAGATTTGCTTCTGCCTGAATTTTGTTGAGTTCAAGCTGCAAAAGGTCATTCTCGCTTATCTGACCCATCTTGCGCTTAGCCTGCGCCACCTCATAGAGCTTGGTAGCGTTCTGCACGTTCTGCCTCTCNATCTCGACGTTTTCGGTCGAATACAGCAGATTGAAGTAATAGTTTATCGCCGTCATAGCCACCTTCTCGGTCGCCTCCATGAAATCAGCTTTCGCCTCCTCGTAGCGCACCGGCTCAATCTTCCGTTTCCACTTCACGTTGTTCACGGCAAAAATTGGTTGCGATAGTGTAAGTGCAACGGGAATCGACATGTAGCGGTTGGTAGCGGGAGAATCAAGTGTGCGCATGAAATCAAGCGACGTGTTGAGCGACAGCGTACCACCCGTGAGCCATATCGACTGATCCACCGACAATTGCCCTGTCATGTTAAGATAATTGTTGCGCACGAAAGTGTACGATCCATTTTCGAGCTGATAAGCTGAATAGCTTTTTGCATAGGATGGTACAGTAGCATTGAAATTAACTTCCGGCAGAAGTTCGGCACGATAGGAACGGTAAGTCCAGTAAGCACTCCGGAATGCGTTGACCGCCACCTGAGCATCCACACTTCGGCTACGTGCCATCAGTATCGTCTCGTCGAGTGAGATCGAACGCGTTTCAGATAATGCCGGCAAAACCGCCAGCATTACCGAAAGCATCAATGTATAAAATCTATTCATCATTTTATTTAGTTTTTCTTTTTGTGGGAGGACGCACGGGCCATGCGTCCCTACTTTTCGTTATTCGTCGCGGAGAGCGTCGACGGGATTGACGCGAGCGATGCGGCGCGCGGGGAAGCTCACTCCTATCAGCACTATCACCGCAAGCACCACAAGCACAGCCAATGACACCACGATGAAATGTGTGCTGAAATCAGAAACCCAGCAATCGGTCGGGAAAACATCTATTCCTGTTTCGAGTCCTGACGATACCCCCTCTTTCAGTGCGTAATGCAGATAAGCGAAGCATCCGATGATCCAGCCCAGAACAGTAACGATCATTGCCTCACCGACAAGCATACCGAACACCCTGCGCCCTGTAGAGCCATAGGCTTTCATCAAACCGGCATCATGGCTGCGGCTGCGCGTCTGCAGGTAGTAAGTACCAGCCACTCCAAGCGCGAGATTGACGAGGAAGAAGAGAAGAAGCGCATACTTTATATGCTTTTCCGAGTCGGCTTTTATTGAGATCCACGTTCGGTCACCCATCTGATTATATGTAGAGACGGACTTTACATAGAAATTGCCGAACTTGAAACTGCGAAGCATCTCTTCCTTATTGTCTTTCACCCACTGCTCAGGAGCGTAACTCGGTTTAAGGCGTACTGAAAGAGTCCCTCCGCTTGAGTATCGACCGATTTCAGAAAGAGATCCAATCCATGCTGTATTACAATCTGCATTATATGCCCATGGCCTAACATCCTTCACAACTCCAACGACAGGATATCCGGGATAAGTAGATCCGACACTATTAACTTCCT
>JAAVGC010000066.1 GCA_014800445.1 Bacteroidales bacterium
ACCTTCTCTGATTGAGACCGTGGGAATCCAAGCATGACGAGTGCTGCAAGTGATTCGTCGAAAGCCGGTGTGGACGCGATGTTGCCNGCCGATGTCGGGAGTGGCAGTATACCGTTGTCGTCAGTCGGTTTTACTTTATCCTTCAGATCGACNATGATGCGCTGGGCGGTTTTCGCTCCAATTCCTTTCACGGCTTTAAGNTTCACGTGNTCACCGTTCATTATCGATGCCTCCAGTTCGGGCACCGAGAGTGCCGACAGTATCATGCGGGCTGTTCCGGCNCCGACACCCGACACGCCGATAAGAAGTCGGAAAAGGCTGCGCTCGCGTTCGTCGGTGAACCCATAGAGTGTCCAGGCATCTTCGCGTATTGCTTCATGCACAAGTAGTTTTACTTGCTGCTTTCCCTCTATGGCGGTAAATGTCGGTAAGGAAATTTCGCATCTGTAGCCTATGCCGGAGCAGTCTATCACGGCGTATGTCGGAGTCAGCTCCTCTAACNGGCCTTTTACGTAATCAATCATTTTGCAAAAAGTGTGGCTGAGGTTGCATCCGTTATAGTCACATCAACGAAATCGCCGACTTTAAAGTCTCCCTTAGGAAAAACCACTGACTTATTCTGCGATGTGCGTCCGATCCACTCCTTGATATTGCGTTTCGACACACCCTCCACAAGCACCTGACGCGTTTTGCCTATTTCATTTTTGTTGGATGCAGCCGACAGTTTGTTCTGAAGATCAATCATNNTGTTNAATCGCTCGATTTTCACATCCTCGGCGATATTGTCGGGCATTGTTCGTGAAGCAACTGTGCCTGGACGTTCGCTGTATTTGAACATGAAGGCAGCATCAAATCCCACCTCCTCCATCAGCGACAGCGTCTGCTGGAAATCCTCCTCGCTCTCATTGTGGAAACCGGTGAAAAGATCGGTCGTTATGGCGCAGTCTGGGATGATGGAGCGTATGGCGGCAACCCGTTCGAGATACCACTCGCGGGTGTACTTGCGGTTCATCGACTTCAGCACGCTGTTTGAGCCGCTCTGCACGGGCAGATGTATGTGTCGGGCGATGTTGTCATGCGAAGCCACAGCTCTCAGTATCTCATCGCTCATGTCCTTGGGATGCGAAGTGGTGAATCTGATGCGCATGTCCGGCGCACTTTCGGCGACGATTGACAGCAGCCCTGCGAAATCAGTCGTCTTTCCGCTTGTCTCGTCGGTGTAGNGGTAGCTGTTCACATTTTGTCCNAGCAGCGTCACCTCTTTGAATCCGCGAGTGCGTAGGTCGTTCACTTCGCGCAATATGCTGTCTACTGCACGCGAGCGTTCGCGTCCGCGTGTGTAGGGGACGATGCAGTAAGTGCAGAAGTTATTGCAACCTCGCATGATCGACACAAAACCGCTTACACGGTTGCCGGTGATGCGCGAGGGAGTTATGTCGCGGTAAGTCTCGGTCGTCGAGAGTTCCACGTTGATAGCTTTCTCNCCGGTTTCGGCGGCGGCGAAAAGAGCGGGCAGATCAAGGTATGANTCGGGACCTGCTACAAGATCCACCCCATGATTCTCGATAAGATCTTCCCTGACGCGCTCAGCCATGCAACCCACCACACCAAGTATCAGACCGCGGTTGCCGCGTTTGCGTCGGAGCGAGTTGAAGTAAGCAAGCCGTGACAACACCTTTTGCTCCGCGTTGTCGCGTATTGAGCATGTGTTAAGTAACACCGCGTCAGCATCCTGTTCGCTGTCGGTCATGCCATACCCCGACATTTCCATTACAGCTGCCACAACTTCTGAATCTGCCACATTCATCTGGCAGCCATAGGTTTCTATATATAATTTCTTCTCTTTTTCCATCTNTACAATGGTTGTAACTGCTCCATGTTTGGTAATTTCGGTGGCAAAAACACTGCGGATGTTGCAAAACACGGAGTTAATACATATTTTTGCACAAAAATATAAAAACGTGTGTAATTGGGCAACTGTTCCGAGGTCACTTTCGGCAGTACTCCCGAAGAAATAGAAATCAAACGTATGGCTTACGCAAAAATGACAGCCGAAGAGGCTGCCGCACTTATCAAGAACGGTGATACCATAGGCCTGTCAGGTTTTACTGCTCCCGGTACTCCGAAATTTATTACAGAGGCTATTGCCCATAAGGCTGCAAAAGAGCATGAGGAGGGTCGCCCGTTCAAGATCAACCTTTTCACTGGTGCTTCGACATCAGCCCATGTCGATGGTATTCTCTCGCAGAACAACGCGATAAACATGCGTGCACCTTATCAGAACACACCTGATCTGCGCAAACGCATCAATTCCCACGATACCCATTATTTCGACCGTCATCTCAGTGAGATGGCACAGGAGTCGCGCTATGGATTCTATGGACATTTTGACTATGCTATAATCGAGGCTGCCGATATCGATGACGAAGGAAACATCCTTCTCGGAACCGGTCTTGGCAACGGTCCTACTTATGTTGAGCTTGCCGACAAGATTCTTATCGAGCACAACACTGAGCTTCCGACCTCCCTTTATGGCATGCACGACGTCTACAAGCCCCTTGATCCTCCTGCACGTCGGGAAATTCCTATCTATTCTCCCGAGGACCGTATCGGAACTCCGGTGCTCAAGGTTGACCCCAAAAAGATTGTCGGTGTTGTTGAGACCTACAGTCTCGATGGCGTAAAGCCTTTCACTGAAGTTGATGCCGTGAGCAAGCAGATCGGTGCCAATGTGGTGAATTTCCTGCTTGGTGAGTATCGCATGGGTCGCATCCCCAAGTCGTTCCTCCCGCTTCAGTCAGGTGTGGGCAATGTTGCCAATGCCGTTCTCTATGACCTTGGCGAAAGCTCCGAGATACCTCAGTTCATGATGTACACCGAGGTTATCCAGGATGCCGTGCTTGAGCTTCTGAAGAAAGGTAAGTGTACTTTTGCTTCCACATGTTCGATGACCTTCAGCGACGCTACAGAGGAAAAACTCTTCAAGGATCTCGACTTCTTCCATGACAAGATCCTTATGCGTCCGGCTGAGATCTCCAACAGTCCGGAGGTAATCCGTCGACTTGGTGTGATAGCTATGAACACCGCTCTCGAGGCCGACATCTTCGGAGCTGTTAACTCTACCCATGTGCTCGGCACGAAGATGATGAACGGTATCGGTGGTTCCGGTGACTTTACTCGCAACGCTTATATCTCAATCTTCTCCTGTCCTTCGGTTACCAAGGGAGGTCTTATAAGCAACATCGTACCGATGGTGGCTCATGCCGACCATTCAGAGCACTCTGTTGACGTCATCATCACCGACCAGGGTGTGGCCGATCTGCGTGGAAAAGACCCGCTGGAGCGTGCACACCTTATCATCGAGAACTGCGCTCACCCCATGTTCCGCGAGCAGCTTCGCGATTATCTCAAGATTGCAAAGGGTGTAGGTCAGACTCCTCACGCATTGAACGCGGCATTGGCATTCCATACCGCCTTTGTGGAGACTGGCGACATGCGCAACGTTGACTTCTCTAAGTATCTTTGATTCCGGTCATTTACCGATATATGCGGGCATCCTGAGGGTATGCCCGCAGCTTTTTTAAGTTGTTGAGANTCATTTGCTAAAGAANTGAAAGAGCAAAGTATTGTGAATTTTCAACATCTTAGTGAAGGCTATTTTGCGCATCAAAGCATTGTAATATCGGATAATTGACTAATTTTGCGTTCAAATGTGTAGAAGTAAATGGGCTGTCTGCTGACACTCGACCGAGGCAACAGTGCGTTGAAAGCCGACGTGTGGGATGGCGACGATCTGATAGAGACTGTCGTCATGCCTCCTGCTTGCATTCGCAGGCAGCTGAGGGCACTCGCTTCGCGCCATGCCATCGATGACGCTATATACTGTTCGGTTACCGACGATGGTGCGTCTGCATCTGAGGTGCTTGCCGAGGCAGGGGTATCGCTGAGGATCCTTGATCATCAGACCCCGCTCCCTATCAGCATAGGATATGAGTCGCGGCACACTCTCGGTGTTGATCGCATTGCCGGAAGCATCGGNGCCTGGAGNCTCCACAAGAACGTTGAGCTTCTTGTGGTTGATCTCGGTACTGCGATTACTTATGACAGGCTGAGTGCCGATGGCGTTTTCACCGGAGGTAACATCGCGCCGGGCATGTCATTGAGGCTTAAATCGCTTAACGCATTTACAGCCAGGTTGCCNAAAGTTGAGCTCGACGGGCCGTTGCCTATGTGGGGTTATGACACCGACACTGCTCTGAGATCAGGTGCTATAAGAGGCATCGCTGCCGAGGTGGATTTCTATCATTCAATCCTTCCACCGGGGGCTGTAACGGTCATTACCGGAGGTTCGGCGAGACGCATAGCGCGCTTGCTCGAGTTTGAAGTGGATTATCAGCCTCATCTTGTCACACTCGGCTTGCGTCATCTTCTCACATTTCTTCAAAACTATTGATTACTACCACGATATTTTAATATAAATGAAACGCTTTTTTAGGCTTGCGATTCTTTTGGCCGCGCTTGTTGCGCCGGCGGTGATGTCGGCACAGATGTCCGAGAGTCCCTATTCACGTTATGGCTATGGCATACTCGGCGACAATGCGACATCCACACAGCGCGCGATGGGTGGAATTGGCTACGCCATGAATTCCGGTCGTCAGATCAATGTCATGAACCCGGCAAGCTATGCGGCAATTGACTCTCTCACATTTCTTTTTGACATGGGAGTCGATCTCAATAATCTTTCTACTACCGACGGCGATCAGAAAGGTCACAAACTTGGAGGTGGATTGGACTACATCACGATGCAGTTTCCCATCACCCGCTGGGGAGGCGGAAGCATTGGACTTCTGCCATTTTCTTCGGTAGGATACTCATTTGGAAACACTATTGACAACGGAGCTCAGTCGCGCGAAGGCAGCGGCGGTATCAGCGAACTTTATCTCGGTCTGGCTGCNCGGCCGCTTGAGGGGCTCACTGCCGGTGTCAACATTCAATATCTGTTCGGCAACATACAGCACGATAATTACGCATATACCGGAACCGGATCCACTTCGCTGTTTGAACGCTTCATGCAGGTTCGTGATTTCAGAGTGCAGCTCGGTCTCCAGTATTCTTATCAGATCAACAAGCGCAACCGACTCACTGCCGGTGTAACNTTTACNCCNGGCAACAGCCTGAANGGAGANACCTACGGCGTCTATTATGACGCTACTCAATCTGAGATTGTTCCCGACACAGTGGGATACACAAAACTCAATGGCGTATATACTCTCCCCGATACATGGGGCGTCGGACTTAACTGGCAGTGGAATGANCGCCTTATGGTCGAAGCTGATGCTACATATCAGCCTTGGAGCAAAGCTAAATTCCAGTCGTTCGATGAAATTGGCAATACCCGATTTGTCGACCGATACAAAGCGGCTTTAGGCATGCAGTATATGCACAATGCACGCGGTGGTTACACTTCCCGCATTCAGTATCGTGCCGGCTTGTCGGCAACCCGCGATTATTGGACGATAATGGGCAACACCGTGCGTGAGTATGGCATTCATGCTGGTTTTGGCCTTCCGGCACCCGGCGGAAAGACCTATATAAATCTCGGATTTGAGTACAAGCATCGGGCCGCACGTCCGCAGGCTATGGTCAAGGAAAATTATATCTTTGTGACGCTTGGTGTTAACTTTAACGAACTGTGGTTTTGGCAGAACAAACTGCGATGACTGTATTACCTGACAACGACCCCCTTCCGGCGGTATCGTCCAGAAGAAGAATCGGNGCGCAACACCTGCTCCCGGTGCTTGCTTTTGGGTGTGTCGGATTNCTCATAAGCTGCTCTCAGGAGAAGGCTGATACAATCGGGAGTATTGAACCTGGTTCTTTCCCGACTATGCGNACNGTNAATGTATCGACTCTTGTTTCCGATTCAGGTTACACACGNTATCACATCACCGCTCCAGAGTGGCTCATGTATGACGAGGCAAAGGATCCGCANTGGGATTTCCCNGGTGGAATTGACATGGAGCGGTACGATGACAACCGTGAGGTCGAGGCTACTTTCCGTGCTGATTCAGCTAAATACTTTAATGTAAAACGCATGTGGCAGTTCGANGGGAATGTNCGTATGCGCAACACTGCCGGTGATCGTTTTGCNACCGAGCAGCTTTTCTGGGATCAGCAGCAGGGTAAAGTATATTCAGACTCTTTTATACACATCGAGCGCATCGACCGCACGCTTGANGGGATGGGATTTGANTCAAATGAACAGATGACCGAGTACACGATTCTCGATGTGAAGGGCATTTTCCCGACTCCCGAGAGACGTGATTCTGCTGCACGAGCCGCTGCGTCGGCACAACCGGTGCCGGTATCAGGCGATTCGGTTGCTTCGCTGCAATCTGATGNACCGGTGTCACGCAAACCTTCGACCGACGAGCCATGAACTGGATAGTTATAGCCATAGTATCACTAATCTGCTCTGCTCTGTTCTCGGGCAGTGAGATCGCTTATGTCACCAGTGAGCGTGTGCGCGCTGAGCTTGATGTAAAGCGTGGAGGTGTTATGAGTCATATTCTCAACCTCTTCTATAGTCATTCATCGTTTTTCATAACCACGATTCTTGTTGGCAACAACATCATGCTCGTTATCTACGGCATGGGAGCTTCGGCGTTGCTTGATCCGTGGTTGAGAGAATGGGTCAGCAGCGAGGCTATGTTGCTTATCCTCTCCACTCTAATCTCCACCGGAGTGATTCTGCTTGCCGGAGAGTTTTTCCCGAAGATTATTTTCCGCATAAATCCCAATAGCTCGCTTAAAGTGCTTGCTTTGCCGCTTTATCTGTTTTATATCGTGCTTTATCCAATATCCATGCTTACTACATGGCTTTCGCGTGGACTCATGTCGCTTGCAGGTATAAAAGGGGAGAGAAGCAGAGTTGGACTNCTGAGCGTCGGTGATCTCAACCAGTATCTTGAGAAGACGATCGAAGATCCGGGTGCCGAGGAAGTGGANAATGAAGTGAAAATATTTCATAACGCCCTTGACTTTTCCACTAATCATCTGCGCGACTGCATGATACCGCGTAATGAGATTAAGGGGGTCGACATTGAGACNGCCGACGTGGTTGAGCTTGAGGAACTTTTCACCACCACCGGACGTTCAAAAGCCATCATCTATCGTGGCGATATCGACAATATTGTCGGTTATATCCATGTCAGCGAGCTTTTCACGGCGACCGACCGCGANTGGAAAAAGTGTGTGAAGCCGGTGCTCTTTGCACCTGAGACATTGCTTTCTAAGAAAATGATGCGACGCCTGTTGGCCGAGAAACGCTCTGTGGCAATCGTGGTGGATGAGTTTGGTGGAACTGCCGGGATGGTTACACTTGAAGATCTTGTGGAAGAGATTTTCGGTGATATTCAGGATGAACACGACACTCCCGATCTGATTTCACGACAGATCAACGACACGACTTGGGAGTTCTCAGGGCGTGTCGAGATAGAGTCAATTAACGATACTTATCATCTTGGACTTCCCGAGAGCGATGAATACCAGACCATTGCAGGCTATGTGCTGCACCTGACCGGATCGATTCCCGATGTGGGCACACACATTGACGCTCCTGACGGTTATACTATCGAGNTTATGGAGAAAACGGCAAGTCGTCTGGAACTTATAAGAATAATAAAAAACGTTGAACCGCAATAAATTTCATAGCTGAAACGATGAGAAAGTGGAAAGTTGAGGACAGCATGGAGCTGTACAACGTAGCGGGTTGGGGACGCAACTATTTTTCCATAAACGACAAAGGGCATGTCATAGTCACGCCCAAGGAGGGGTGTGCCTCCGTTGATTTGAAGGAAGTAATGGATGAGTTGCAGGTGCGCGATATAACTGCGCCTGTGCTGCTTCGATTCCCTGATATACTCAACAACCGGGTTCAGAAAATTTCGTCATGTTTCAAGCAGGCAGCTGCCGAATATGGTTATACCGGGCAGAATTATATCATATATCCTATCAAAGTCAACCAGATGCGTCCGGTTGTCGAGGAGATAGTGAGTCACGGTAAAAAATTCAACATCGGTCTCGAAGCAGGGTCGAAACCGGAGCTTCATGCCGTTCTTGCCACNAACATTGTAGACGATGCTCTGATTATATGCAATGGCTATAAGGACGAAAATTATATCGAACTCGCTCTACTTGCGCAGAAGATGGGGCGTCGTATCTATCTTGTGGTCGAGAAACTCAATGAGCTCCGTCTTATTGCCGATATAGCGAAACGACTGAAGATTGTACCCAATATTGGCATACGCATCAAGCTTTCCTCTTCAGGCTCCGGAAAGTGGGAGGAATCAGGCGGTGACCAGTCGAAGTTCGGACTCAACAGTTCCGAGCTTCTTGAGGCGCTTGACTTCCTTGTAAAGCGTGACATGATGGAGTGCTTGAAGCTCATTCACTTCCACATAGGCAGTCAGATCACGAAAATCCGCCGCATCAAGAATGCTCTGCGCGAGGCGACTCAGTTCTACGTGCAGCTTTCTAAGATGGGATTCAACATAAGCTTTGTCGATATTGGCGGCGGTCTTGGGGTAGACTACGACGGTACGCGCAGTTCGTCGAGNGAGAGCTCCATGAACTACTCNATACAGGAATACGCCAACGATGCCATTTCGGCACTCGTCGACGTGTGCGGGAAAAATAATCTCCCCATGCCCGACATCGTGACCGAGAGCGGGCGCTCACTCACCGCTCACCATTCGGTGCTCATCTTCGATGTGATGGAAACCACATCCTTGCCCTTCTGGAAGGAGTCTGATGAAGTGGGACCCGATGAACACGAGCTTGTGAGGGAGCTTTATCAGATTTGGGATAAACTTGACCAGCCCCGTATCTTCGAGAGCTGGCACGATGCGTTGCAGATACGTGAGGAGGCACTTGACCTGTTCAGCCTCGGCATGCTCGACCTGCGCACAAGAGCTATTATGGAAAAACTNTTCTGGTCTATTGCCCGNGAAGTAGGGGAGATCGCGCANTCGATGAAGCATCCGCCAGAGGAACTTCGTAAGATATCCAAGATGTTGCCCGACAAGTATTTCTGTAACTTCTCGCTCTTCCAGTCGCTTCCCGATTCATGGGCTATTGACCAGATATTCCCGATTATTCCCATTCAGCGTCTGGATGAGAAACCCACCCGCACAGCTACTTTGCAGGACATCACCTGCGATAGCGACGGTAAGATTGCCAACTTCATATCCCCTTCGGGCGGTACGGCCAACTCTGTGCCTGTTCATCCGTTGCGTGGCGGAGAGCATTATTATCTCGGTGTGTTCCTGGTGGGTGCTTACCAGGAGATTCTTGGTGACATGCANAATCTGTTCGGTGANACTAATGCCGTNCACATCAGTGTCTACAAGGATCGCTATGAGATAGATCAGGTTATTGATGGNGAAACCGTTGCCGAGGTACTCGACTATGTGCAGTTCAATCCCAAGAAACTTGTGCGTAACGTTGAGACGTGGGTTACCGCCTGTATGAAGGCCGGGACAATCACACCCAAAGAAGGACGCGAGTTCCTTGGCAATTATCGCTCGGGACTCTACGGCTACACATATCTGGAACGCGACTGATCCGGGANAATATGCGTTGGTTCATGCAGTTGGCCTANCGNGGAAGCGGCTTCAGCGGATGGCAGGTACAGCCCGGGGGAGTGCGCACGGTGCAGGGAGTGCTTGAAGATGCTCTTGGCAAATTATTGCGTTGTCCTACACCACTGACAGGAGCCGGACGTACCGATGCCGGAGTCAACGCNTCAATGATGGTCGCTCACTTCGANACAGTTGCNGATATTCCCGACAGAGAGCGTTTCANCGCTTCGCTTAACGGCATGGCCGATCCCCGTTCTATCACGGTGTTCGGCCTGACGCCGGTTGCCGACGATGCACATGCCCGCTTCGATGCAACCTCGCGCACTTACCGCTATTATTTTCACACTTCCCGCACACCCTTTCTGGANCCNTTGAGCTGGCGCGCTCCCGCTATGCTCGATNTCGATGCCATGAATGAGGCGGGTAACCTGTTGCTTGGAATCAGTGACTTCACCTCATTTGCCAAGCTCCATTCCGATGCCCGCACTAATATCTGTCGGCTTGANATGGCACGNATCAGGCGTGTCGAGGGCGATGAGAGCGGTACGCGGTATTTTNTGGAAATAAAAGCTGACCGNTTTCTGCGCAACATGGTGCGTGCTGTGATGGGAACGCTCGCCGATGTCGGACGCCATAAAATTCCGCCGGCAGGTGTGCTTGANATTGCCGCACGCCTCGACCGCTCGGCAGCAGGCACATCCATGCCTCCGGAACCCCTGTTTCTGCACGAAATCACTTATCCTGATTGGAGTCCGGTCGCCTCGTGTGCTCTCCCGTGATCAGCAAACTGATATTTTATACAAGTAAATCAAAATTGTGACATTTTTAGACTACTGATTTTTTTGGTATTAAAAATTTGTTTAACTTTGCACCGCGAAAAAAGACAATCAAAAATCTAAAAAATCAAAGTTATGTCAGAAATTGCACCTCGCGTAAAGGCCCTCATCGTCGACAAGCTCGGCGTTGACGAGAACCAGGTTACAGAAGGCGCTGTCTTCACTACCGACCTCGGTGCCGACAGCCTTGACACAGTAGAGCTCATCATGGAACTTGAAAAAGAGTTCAACATCACTATTCCCGACGACGAGGCTCAGAAGATTCAGACCGTTGGTGACGCCATCAGCTACATCGAGGCTCACAACGCATAATCCCGACCACTCACAAGTCCGCCGGGGGAAATTTACATTAACCCGGCGGTTCTTTTTTTATCATCTTACACCTCATCCCACGTGCACGGTGCCTCATTTGAGGGCGACTGTGATTGTTATGAAGGGATAAGTAGGTGAAACAATATTGATTACCCCAATTTTACCATCGACTTCAATGGATCTAAAAAGAGTAGTCGTGACTGGCATGGGTGCTGTCACTCCCATTGGCAACGACGTTGAGACAACTTGGCAGAATGCTGTTGCCGGTGTCAGCGGTGCCGGACCTATAACCCATTTTGACGCTTCAAAGTTCAAGACACAGTTTGCTTGTGAGGTAAAGAATTTTGACCCTTCCGTTCACTTTGACCGGAAAAAAGCGCGTACTCTCGATCTATATGCACAGTATGCTCTTGTGGCTGCTGAGCAGGCCGTGAAGGACTCCGGGATCGAAGAGGCAGCAAACCTCAATAAGGATCGTGTGGGTGTTATCGTGGCTGCCGGAATTGGTGGTCTTCACACTTTTGAAGAAGAAGCTGGCTACTATGCCCTGAACGCTGACAAAGGCCCGAAGTACAACCCCTTCTTTATTCCTAAGATGATCGCCGACATTGCATCGGGTCACATCTCGATGCAGTATGGTTTCCATGGCCCCAACTTTGGTACCGTTTCGGCTTGCGCATCATCCAATAATGCTATTATCAGTGCATTTGATCTCATACGTCTCGGCAAAGCCGATGCCATCGTGACCGGTGGTGCCGAGGCCGCTATCTATCCTGCCGGCGTAGGTGGTTTCAACGCTATGCACGCCCTTTCAACCCGCAACGATAGCCCCGAGACCGCTTCACGTCCTTTCAGCAAGAGCCGCGATGGTTTTGTGATGGGTGAAGGCTCTGTCGTGCTTGTTCTTGAAGAACTTGAGCATGCAAAGGCCCGTGGTGCCAAGATTTACGCTGAGGTAGCAGGTGGCGGCATGTCGGCCGACGCTTACCATCTCACTGCAACTCATCCCGAAGGACTTGGTGCTGTTCTTGCAATGCGCAACGCCCTTGA
>JAAVGC010000067.1 GCA_014800445.1 Bacteroidales bacterium
CCTGATAGGTGAGCATCTTGAGGGTGTCATCGCCGGGTACATCGTCGGGGAGTACCTCGACGACCATGCCTGAATTGGCCCAGCGGGAGGATCGTGCCGAACCGGACATGCCGTTAACGGCAGACTCGCCGGGGGCTGATGCCGACGGAATGACTACTCCGCCGGGGCACATGCAGAAGGAGTAGACAGCGCGACCGTCGACACGTGTGAGCATGGAATATTCGGCGGCAGGGAGGTATTTGCCGCGCCCGGCGGGGGAGTGGTACATGATGGTGTCGATGAGGCGCTGCGGATGCTCAAGGCGCACTCCCACGGCAAGTCCTTTGGGCTCCATGTCGACGCCCTGGGAGTGGAGGGTGCGGTAGACGTCGCGTGCTGAGTGTCCGGTGGCGAGTATGACGGGGCCTTGCCAGTGACGGCCATTGCGGTCGGTGACGCCGGTCACGCGGCGGTTGCCGTCGGGATCGACGGTGATGTCGAGGCGCTCCATAGCGGTGCCGAAATGCACCTCGCCACCGTTGGCTATGATGGACTCGCGTATTGACCGGATAACGCCGGGCAGACGATCGGAACCTATGTGGGGATGCGCTTCGGCAAGAATGTCTTTTGACGCTCCGTTGGCTACGAGTATCTTGAGTATGTGTTCGACAGAGCCGCGTTTCTTGCTGCGGGTGTAGAGTTTGCCATCGGAAAACGCTCCTGCTCCACCTTCGCCGAAGCAGTAGTTGGAGTCGGGGTCAACGCGTCCCTCACGTGCTATCGCTGCCATGTCGGCGCGGCGGCTGTCGACGTCCTTTCCGCGCTCAAGCAGGATGGGACGCACTCCGTGGGCAATAAGCTCAAGTGCGGCGAAAAGTCCGGCAGGTCCTGCTCCTACCACAATAGCCTGCGGCGCGTCGGGCGCGAGGTTGGGGAGCGGGGGAATGGTGGCGTCGTCGACTGGCGTGACCTCGTCGAGATGGACTCTGACGGCGAGGTTGACCATGACCTGACGCTGGCGCGCGTCGATGGAACGGCGCAGGATATCCACCTGCTTGATGCGGTTGATGTCGACGCCCAGCTGTGTGGAGATAACGGCACTGAGCCGCAGTGGTTCGTAGGCGGTCTCGGGCGTAAGTCGCAGTGATGTGAGCTCTCGGAGCATCCTGGGAGATGTGTGTGGTGATTACCCGACGGTGGGGTTGTTGTATTTCTTTGAGAGGCGTTTCATCATCACAAGTATTGTGACAAGTGCAAGCGCAAACGCCAGGAAGTCGCTGCAACCTACGCTCGCCCACACGCCTGTGACTCCATAGTAGCGCGGAAGCACGGCGAGGAGGGGCAGCAGGAATATGAGCTGACGCGTGAGGGAGAGGAATATGGAGAGTGCGGGTTTGCCTATCGACTGGAAGAAGTTGGTGATGATGATCTGCACGCCCACGAGCGGGAAGCAGATGAAGAAGAGGCGGAAGCCATCGCGCGCGATGGAGATGAGTGTCTCGTCGGTTGTGAACATGCCCGACAGCTTGTCGGGGAGTAGTTCGGTGAGTGCCCATCCGACCAGCGTGATCGAGAATCCGGCGATAATGCCGAGCTTAAGTGTGGTTTTCACGCGATTCCACTTCATGGCGCCGAAGTTGTAGCCGAGTATGGGCTGCATGCCCTGGGTGATACCGAAAACAAGCATGACAAAGAACATGCCCACGCGGTTGAGGATGCCGTAGGCTCCCACGGCCATGTTGCCGTCGATGGAGTCNCCGCTGGCACTGAGCAGGGCTTTGTTAAGGAAGACGACCACGAAGCATGATGTCACNTTCATCAGGAATGGTGAAAGACCGATGCCGTACATCCTCTTGATGATGCTCCATGAAAACCACTTGTTGTCGCGGCAGAAATGTACGAAGCTTTTTTTAGACATGAAGTGGATCAGCACCCAGATGAAGCCGCAGAATTGGCCTCCGACGGTGGCNAGTGCGGCTCCGCGCATGCCCATGTCGAGCTTGAAGATGAAGATGGGGGCGAGAATCACGTTGACAACAACCGAAATAAGCGCCGAAATCATCGCTTTGGCGGGGTAGCCGGTGGAGCGCATGAGGTTGTTCATGCCTATGAAGATATAGGAGAGGGGTGTGGCGTAGAGCACCACCTCCATGAACTCACGGGCGAGTGGCAGTGTCTCGGGNGTGGCACCGAAGAGGTCGAGAATCTCGTCGAGAAAAAACATGGTGATTCCNCCGAAGACTATGGAGTGGACGANGCACATGGTCATGACGTTGTTGACCACATCNGTGGCGCGCTTCACATTCTGCTGTCCGAGAAATATCGACGAGATGGTGGCTCCTCCTACCGAGACGAGTGTTGCGAAGGCAATGACAAGGTTCATCAGCGGGAGATTGACGGCAAGTGCCGTCAGGGCGAGCGGTCCAACGCCGCGTCCGATGAAGATGCTGTCGATAATGTTGTAGACCGATGTCGCCACCATCGCTATGATGGCGGGCACCGAATACTGTACGAGGAGTTTGCCTATCGGGAGTGTCCCGAGTGTGTCGGGGTTACTGTTTCTTGTCAACGCCATGGTTGTGTGATATATCTTTTANCGTACGACGTCCATGCCTTCAGCCAGACGCTGGCGCACGACCTCGTAGATCATGACTCCTGCCGCTACCGAGACGTTGAGCGACTGTATAGTGCCGAACTGTGGGATGGCTACCGGCATGTCGCACTGTCGGAGTATGTCGGGCGATATGCCCGTGTCCTCTGATCCCATCACTATGGCCACAGGTCCGCGGTAGTCGCCGCGGGTGTAGTTGACGTCGGATTTCTCTGTTGCGGCAACAATGGTGTAGCCACACTCTTTCAGGAATTTCACTGCCCCCGACAGATTGCGCTCGCGGCACACGGGAAGAGTCATGAGTGCTCCTGCTGATGTCTTGACGGCATCGGCTCCCACGCTCACGCTCCCACGCTCAGGAATAACGATTGCGTTGACTCCGGCGCACTCGCATGTGCGGGCTATTGCTCCGAAGTTGCGCACATCGGTGATGCCGTCGAGCACCACTATGAACGGGGTGATGCCCTCCTCATAGAGCTCGGGCACGATGTGGTTGAGGCTGTGGTAGGAGACTGCCGAAAGGAACGCCACCACTCCCTGGTGGTTCTTGCGGGTTATGCGGTTGATGCGCTCCTCGGGCACGCGCTGTGTCACGATCTTGTGGTTGCGCAACACGGCGATAAGCTCCGATGCGAGTGGCCCGGCGAGGTCTTTGCGCAACAGCACTTTGTCGATTTCGCGCCCGGCTTCCACGGCCTCCATCACGGCTCTTATGCCGAAAATATAGTTTGACTGATCCATTCCTTTTTATTTCTGAAGTAATGCGCGTGCGTTGGCGAGCGCCGCCTCATTGACTGTGGCTCCGCTCAGCATCACTGCGATTTCGCGTTCACGCTCGTCGGGGGCGAGGCGTTTCATGCGGGTGTGGGTTGACTGCTCGTCGTCCTCTTTGTAGACTTTGAAGTGCGACTGTCCCTTGGCGGCGACCTGTGGCAGATGCGTTATGGCCACGACCTGCATGCTGTGGGCTATCTCAAGCATCATTAGTCCCATGCGGTCGGCTATCTCGCCGCTCACGCCAGTGTCGATCTCGTCGAAAATGATGGTGGGAAGCTCCATGCGCGATGCGATGATGCTCTTGACCGACAGCATGAGGCGCGATATTTCACCACCCGAGGCGGTTGCACTCACGCTCATGGGTTGCTGATTTTTGTTGAATGCCACCAGCATCTCCACGTTGTCGATTCCCGTGGGGGTGAGGTCGCTCGTGTGGGTGAGCACCATGTCGACGCGCAGATTTTTCATGCCGAGTGGCTTGGCGGTCTCCCGCAGAATGGTTGCAAATGACTCGCACTCTTTCTTGCGCACCTCGGAGATGGCGCGTGCGAGCAGCAATGCTTCCTTGCGCGCAATGCGTGCGGCTTGCTCCAATTCCTTGAGGCGGAAGTCGCTGTTGTCGAGCGTGTCGAGTGTGGTGCGCAGATTCTGTGCGACGTCAAGCAGCTGCCTGATTGTGTCGACACGGTGATGACGCTCAAGCTCATAGATTGCAGCCAGACGCTCCTCCACGGCTTCGAGACGTCGGGGATCAGGACTAAGATTGTCGTCGAGACTTTCAACTGTCTCCCTGATGTCCTCCACCTCAAGGCGGCATGATTCCAGCCGCTGAGAGAGTTCTTCGGTCTCGCTGAGAAATCCTGTGAGACTATCGGCCTCATCGTAGGCCTGGCGCAGAGTCTCGCAGGCTCCGGTGGCTTCATTGCCGAGCGCGTCGGCTATCGCCGCGAGTCCGGCTTTAAGCTGCGATATGTTGTCGAGTGTGTCGCGTTCGCGTTCAAGTTCCTCCTGTTCCCCGTCGGTGAGGCTGAGCCGGTCTATCTGTTCGAGCTGCGACCGCATTTCTTCCTCGTCGTCGCGCCCCTTTGCGGTCAGACGTTTTGCCACCGCATAGGCCTTCAGCGCTGTGCGGTATTTTTCGTAGGCGACCTGATACTCCTGTAGCGCCGGAGCGTTGCCAGCCATTGCGTCAACAATCTCAAGCTGGAACTCGGGTGTGGCGAGCAGCAGATTCTGGTGCTGTGAATGTATGTCGACCAACCGCCTTGATACCTCACCGAGTACGCTCAGATTGACGGGCGTGTCGTTGACAAACGCACGGCTGCGCCCCGTGGGTGACACTTCGCGGCGCAATATGATGCGGTTGTCATCGTTCCACTCCAGTCCGTTGGCCTTGCACCATTCCTTAAGATTCTCGCGCCCGTCGACACACATCACCGCCTCGATAGTTGACTTTCTCGACGGGTCGGTTACTACTCGGGTGTCGGCTCGTCCGCCGAGCAGCATCGAGAGCGCGCCGAGCATGATCGATTTTCCCGCNCCAGTCTCACCGGTTATAATGTTAAGGCCGTCGGAAAACTCAATCTCGACTTTGTCGATCAGAGCGTAGTTGGATATGTGTAGCGATTCGATCATTTGTCGGAAAGCTGTATTTGACGCAATGTTAGTACCGGTTTNCCGTGTGTGTCGAGCATCGTGACGGTCTTNTCGTTGGCATTGGCGGGCGGTGTCACCGTCTCCACTGATTCAAGTGCGACAAGCAGAGCNGTTTCCCATTGTGCATCGTGGCATAGAGCCTGTGTTACGGCTATCTGCTGGAACTGTATCACTCCCGCTTTATCAGGATCGATGAAGATGGAACCGTTGAGTATGTTGCAGCCGGTGTTGCCGTGTATGCGGCGTTCGGGAAGGTCTATCACAAGTCTCAGATCGGGCGAATCCACACTATGACCGTCGATTTTTATGACCTGCCACGAGCCGGTCAGGAATTCCATTGCCGGCTTTGCAAATGTCATGATTACCTTGCCCTTGGCATTGCAGAGCTCAAGAATGCTCTCTGCCTCGTTTTTCACAATGTGGCACTGGCGTGTTTCATCAAGGGCAGTCACATATTCACGGGCATACCTGGCATCCTGACACAGCCGCATCGTTGACAACAGTCCTTCAAACCGCAGTGAATCTCCACCCTGAGCTATGAAGTCGCCATTGACAGTGTTACAGCCGTCGTTACCGTAGAACCGTCCGGTTTCCTCTTCAAAAATAAGGTAGGGACGCTCGCCGTCATCGCCGTCGGTATCGGCTGACAAGGTGTAGCCATTTACGCTGCGCAGATGCCATGTGCCGGCCGTGAAATTTGGTTTCGGCTGATCGTTTTTTTCCGATGATGTGTGAGTGGGTTTAGCCGGAGTAGCGGGAGCTACTGTCTGGCTCTTCTTTTTCTTCTTATTCTTTTTCTTCTGTTCGCGGGCACGCTTTTCGGCATCCTTTTTCTCCTTGGCGGCTTTTTTCTCAGCAACCTTGCGTGCTTGCTCTTCGGTGGCCTTCTGCTCCTGTTGGAGCTTGTCGGCACTGTCGGTTTTGGCTTCAGCTTTCACATTGTTGCGGCTGACAATGGCCGATGCTTTTCCCGGAAGCTTGGTGGAAATCGACTCCATCACGCTGCACGACCCTGTGGCTGTCACCACGATTGCGGCAGCAAATATATTGACTATGAGTTTGCGGATTTTCATCTCTCGTTATGTTTTGACCTTCAAAATTACTATAAATAAATAGATATATCAATTACTTATTTTTTATAACCCAATTTGGCAGGTTTTTATTACCCAATTTGGAGATTTCCGGGTTGTTCAAAATTTTTTAACTCTGTTTTGCAAGTTTATAGAAGATAAGCGGATCTGGCGGTTTTTAAGTTAAAATATATGCATGATTTAAACTTCAGGAAGTGTTGTGCGTCAAAAAAGCAGAGGGTGGAAAAACGATTCATCACTCTCAAAACAGCAACTAAATACGTAAAAAAATCACACATTATGAAAAAGCTCATTCTCCTCTCTCTCTCAGTTGTGGCTGCTCTCGGAATCTCGATGAACGCATCAGTTAAGAATAACGCCGGTAATGCCGATTCCGATGTCAGAACCGAGCACCGCCACATGAAAAAGGTTGCTGCACATGATCCGTTTGCTGGCATCGATCTTACCGAAACCCAGAAGGCGCGTCTGCATGAGGTGTTTGGGGGCGTGAGAGCATCTCGGCACGACCGCGCGCAAGCTCAGAAGCTTATGGCTCAGATCAAGAAGGTGCTTACCCCCGAGCAGTATGTGAAGTATCTGGAGAATGTTGCCGAAGGTGCAACGACTCGCACGCTCTTCTCCCTACGTTGAAAAAAGAAATATTATGTCTGACAGAATTAGAATTATAAAAAAGTAGAAAAAGAAGGTTTCTAATAGCAATAACTGGTTGAATGGAATAGGCTATGTCGGTTTCCGGCATAGCCTATTTCTTTAAGTTAGCAGGATAAATAATTAAGTTAAAAAATCTGAAACGTGTAACGGTGATGAGGTTCATAGCGTCAAAAGAGTGTAGTTGCAAAAAGCAATACAGATATAGCTAACTAAAAAGAAACAATAACTCTCTTGTAATGAATAAAAGAATTATGAAAAAACTCGTTCTCCTCTCTCTCGCTGCCGTTGCTTCATGTGCTGTCTCGTTGAATGCTGCTACCTGTGGTACTGACCTTAGATCAGCGGACTTTACTGTCGTGGCTAATACGGTAGATGCAAACATGGTGGCTTATGCTTCCGATGCGTTTACGGGGATAACGCTCTCAAATGATCAGAAAGAGAAGATCGATTTGATCTTCACGGCAGTCAGAAACACTCCTGTCGAAAATGATGAGCAGCAGAAAGAAGTGAACCGTAAAACAATGTATCAGCTAAGGAAGGTGCTCACGGCTGACCAGTATGTGAAGTATCTTGAAAATATCGCTTTGACGCGACAGTCTTTTGCAGTATTATAACTTTACAAAACAGATCATTTAACCGGGGTGTGCATAGGCGCACCCCTTTTTTAGTTTTTAAATGGTGTAAACGTCCGCGTTGACGGAAATGTCGGCCCTCCGGCTGGCGCGAAAAACCGGGGCATGTCAGATATAAATGATAATTCTTTTCATTGACTTATCGAATTGTTTTAACTTTGCATACTGACGGAGCTTATACCCCGACATGCAAAGTAAAAAGAGACATTCAGGCAGGTTACTGGCGGCTTTGCTGGCATTGCTTTTCGTTGCTTATTACAGCGGAACGACTCTTTTTATACATACTCACTTCATCAATAGTGGTGCGATAACCCATTCTCATCCCTATCTACCTGACAAACACCACTCTCACTCGTCCAATGAGTATGAGGCTCTGTCGTTTCTTTGCAATTTTGTTACCGAGGAGATTGACTTTACCGATATTCCCGAAAAGGATGAATTGCTGCTTGGAGTATTTATTGTAAAACAAGAAACTGATGCTCCTGTTGCACCTTATGTGGAGTTGACTTCGCGTGCACCCCCGATGCGTTTCATTTGATATATTTTGTGACTTCTCATTTCTGAGATTTTATTGATCAGGGTATCCTGTGCATTGTTGCACCAGAATATCCGCATACTGATTAACGTCAATGAAACCAATGATTATCAAATCAGCTACCGTTGTAAGCATGATGGTGGCAATCATCTCATCGTGCTCTACGAAGAGCGGTGAAAATACAACTCCCGAATTTACTGTATCAGACGACACGATAACCGTCTCTGCTGCTTCGCCAATTCTTGGCCGCATTGAAACTGCCGATGTTGCCATGACGGGTTATCGCGCCCGGTTTTCGGCTCCGGGACAGATAGAGGCCATCCCGGCACAGTATGCCGAGGTAGGTGTTCCGTTTTCCGGACGTATCATTAAATCGTTTGTAAGGCCCGGACAGAGAGTAAGTGCCGGCCAACCACTGTTTCAGATTAGTTCGGGTGATTATCTCGAAATATGCCGTGCGGCTTTTGAGGCATCTACCGAGAGTGATCAGGCCGACCGCGCACTGTCGCGTGCCAAAAGGTTGCATGAGGCTCACATGATTTCGTCGCGTGAACTTGAGGAAGCTCAGGCTGATTATGAGGTAAAAAAACGCGCGGCGGAAAATGCTGCTGCCACATTGAGTGTGTTCGGCGGTGACATGGCCTCAATTACTCCCGGCCAACCTCTTACCATTAAATCGCCTATCACCGGTACAGTCACGGCCAACAACCTTGTCAACGGGCAGTTTGTCAAGGATGATGCTGATCCATCAATCATCGTGGCTGACTTGGGCAAAGTATGGGTAGTGGCAAGTGTGAAGGAGGGTGATTTCGCCAAGTTGCAGGGTATCGAGACTGTGGATGTCAAAATTGACGCCCACCCCGACACAGTGTTTAAGGGCACGATTTATCACGTCGGCGAGATCCTTGATCCGGAGTCACGCACTGTTCAGCTTATTGTGGAGTGCGATAACGCTGACGGACTTCTGAAACCCAACATGTTCGGCACGGTGAACTTTACTGATGCCGAGAGCGATGCCATACTTATCAGCACCACCGCATTGCGTCGTGTCGATGACCGCACTTATGTAGTGAAATCGAAGGGTAACAACCGGTTTGTCAACAGTTATGTCGAGATAGGCGAGTCGGTGGGTGATTCCACTATAGTCAAGTCAGGACTCGTCCCGGGTGAGACGATTGTGTCAAAAGGCGCTTTTTTCTTCCCTGAGAAATAATCCCGCACCATGAAAAGAGTAATTACTCACGCGATACACAGGCGGGGCCTGATGTTCGCGGTCTTTGTGATACTTGGAGTCGTGGGGTGGTTCTNTTGGCGTGCTCTTTCGATCGATGCTTACCCCGATATCGCCGACACTACGGTGCAGATCGTGACTCAGGTGCCGGGACTTGCCGCAGAAGAGATTGAACAGCAAATAACCATNCCGATAGAANGAGCTGTCAGCGGCATACCCTCGATGAAGGTAATGCGCAGCAAAAACACCTTCGGCCTCTCCACGGTTATAGTGGTTTTTGACGATGGTGTGGATGACTACTGGGCGCGCCAGCTTATCCAGGCGCGATTGTCGGAGGTGGAACTTCCTTACGATGCAGTGCCGGAACTGAACCCGCTCACATCACCTACTGGTGAGATATTCCGCTACATACTAACCGGGCCGGTTGACCTGCGCGAGATGACCGATCTCCACAAGTGGACTGTGATTCCGCGTCTGAAGCAGGTGCCCGGCGTTGCCGACGTGAGCAACTACGGCGGTATCACCACCCAGTACCAGATCGAGCTTGATCCGGTGAAAATGCAGCAGTATGGTCTCACACTTGTCGATATAGGGGACAAGATCGAAGCCAACAACACTTCGGCCGGTGGATCGATGCTGTCACATGGCGACCTGAGCTATGTGATCAGAGGCATAGGTCTTATACGTGATCTCGATGATCTCGGCAATATCGTGGTGAAGACCGTCGACGGTGTGCCGGTATATCTGAGCGACGTGGGTGCGCTCCGCTACGGTAACCTTGAGCGTAAAGGTGTGTTCGGCTTCATCGGTGAGAACCACGTTGATCGCGCTGATTGTGTCGAGGGCATCGTGCAGATGCTCCGTGGTGAGAATCCATCGGAAGTGCTCGTGGGAGTNAAAGAGGCTGTGGACGACCTGAACCGCAACGTTCTCCCCGAGGGAGTAAGGATTGAGCCGTTCATGGATCGCACTCACCTTGTCGATACCACGCTTGACACAGTGAGCCACACACTGCTCGAGGGTATGGCTCTGGTGCTTGTAGTGCTNATTATTTATCTCGGTAGCTGGCGCGGAGCATTGCTTGTTGCGGTCACCGTGCCGTTGGCATTGCTTATCGCTTTCATTCTGATGAAGATTACCGATATCNCGGCAAACCTTCTATCGCTCGGAGCCATAGATTTCGGTATAATTGTGGATGGCGCGATAGTGATGATGGAAACGATCCTGAAAAAACGAGAGAGTGATCCCGACGCTGATCTTGAAGCCGATAATATCATAAGCCGTACCGCCGATGTGGCCAAGCCCATATTCTTCTCGACGCTAATTATCATCGTAGCTTATATGCCGCTGTTTGCGTTTGAGCATATCGAGCGCAAGATGTTCACCCCTATGGCATACACAGTGGGCTATGCGTTGGTCGGTGCGCTGGCGGTGGCTCTTCTGCTCATCCCGGGGCTGGCTTTTATCGCTTANAGGCATCCGCACAAGGTTCGTCAGAATCGCTGGCTCCAGAGACTTACCACCCGCTATTCGGCATCGGTAGAGCGACTGATGCAACGTCCGCGTCGGCTCATTCTGCCGCTTATTCTGGTAGTATCGGGCGCGGCGGTTCTCACGGTTACTGTCGGTAAGGACTTTCTGCCTCCGCTCGACGAAGGGTCTATATGGATTCAGGTTCAGCTTCCTCCCGGCATTTCCATCGAGCGCTCTACCGAGCTTGGAAATGAAATAAGAAACCGCCTGTCAAAATTTGACGAAGTAAGCTATGTGATGACTCAGGTCGGACGTGACGACGAGGGAGCCGAAGCGTTTTCACTGAGCCACATCGAGTGCGGTATCGGTCTGAAACCTTACGGAAGCTGGAAATCAGGCCGTACAAAAGCTGATCTTGTGGAGGCTATGGACGAGGAGCTGAAGAATATTCCCGGTCTTACAGTCGGATTCTCTCAGCCCATCATCGACATGGTGATGGATCAGGTTGCCGGTGCGCACAGTGATCTTGCGCTGAAAATTTATGGTGATGATCTGGCTGCCACAAGGCATCTTGCCGACAGTATAACCGAGCTCCTGAGCGCTATTCCCGGTGCCGAGGACGTAGCTGTCGATCAGGAACCGCCGTTACCTCAGCTCCAGATCATTGTCGACCGTGGCAAGATAGCGCGCTACGGACTTAATGTGTCGGATATCACTGACCTGATCGAGCTTGCGATAGGCGGTAAGGCTGTCAGTCAGATATTTGTCGGAAATAAGAGCTATGACGTGATATGCCGTTACAACGAGGAGTGGCGCAACTCACCTGAGAAGATCGCCTCACTTCACGTCACCACACCCGATGGCGCCATGATACCGCTCTCGCAGGTCGCTGAGATCAAGCTTACTACCGGTGCATCCACTATCAGCCGTGAGATGAACCGCCGTCATCTCACTGTGCGTGTAAATCTACGTGGAGTTGACCTCTCCACGTTCCTCGCTCAGGCCAATGATGTCATAGCATCGCAGCTCAATTTTGATCGCGACAAGATCAAGCTTGAATGGGGCGGCCAGTTCGAAAATCAGGAGAGGGCCTATTCGCGTCTTGCCATAGTGGTGCCGCTTGCCATAGCAGTGATGTTGGTTCTGCTCATCATTGCTTTGGGTAAGATACGCATGGCACTTGTAATCTTGATGGTTATTCCGCTTGCGGTATTCGGTGGTATGCTTGCGCTGAACGTGCGCGGCATGACACTCAACGTCTCGTCGGCCGTAGGATTTATCGCACTATTCGGTGTGGCGATTCAAAATGGTGTGATCATGCTCAGCCACATCAATAATCTGCGCAAGAAGCGTGGCGACGATGATCTTGCCGCGGTAGTGGTTGAGGGGACGCGCCATCGTTTCCGCCCGATCCTCATGACGGCTTCGGTGGCGGTGCTTGGACTTCTTCCCGCATCACTGTCGACCAATATCGGCAGCGACGTGCAGCGTCCGCTGGCCACCGTGATTGTCTACGGTCTGCTCTTTGCAACCGTCATGACCCTCTTTGTGCTTCCTGTGGTCTATTACGCGGTCGAGCGCCGCTACATCAACAAAGAAAAACGATGAAAAAGTATCATATAACTCTCATTATAGCGGCTCTTGTATGCTTCGGTGCCGGTGCGGTCACTCCTCTGAGCGTCGACAGTTGCCTCTCGCTCGTCATGAAGGGCAACATCCCCCTTGCAGCAGAGAAACTCAATCTGTCNATAGCCGATGCTGAGGTTAGAGCGGCACACATATTCAATGACCCGAGCCTTGGTGTTGAGTACGCCGACAACGATGATCACCGCATGCAGATGGGACGCAGCGTGGCCGTGGAACTTGGCTACACATTCACTCCGGGGCGTCGCGGTGCGGCGATTGACCTTGCCTCCTCCGAGTCGCAACTTGCTCAGGCGTTGTTCGACGACTATGTGCGCAACTTGAAATATGAAACTCTGTCGGCCTACTTTGAGGCTGTCAAAGCTTACCGTATGTATGCTCTTGCGGTGCAGTTCAGTGAAGGCATGCGTCAGATAGCTCAAGGCGATTCCGTGGGATTTGAGATAGGCGAGATCCGCAAGGTCAATGCAATGGCGACTCAGGTTGAGGCACGCGTGGCCGATTCCGATGCCCGACAGGCGTGGGCCGACTATCAGGATGCTATGTCGGCGCTTGCGCTGCTTATGGGTGATCCGAAACTTTCCGGGACATTTCAGCCAGTGAGCGATGCACTTCCCATGATGCTCCCTGAAGTTGACGATAACACGCTTGTCGACATGGCGNTTGAGCGTCGCGCCGATCTGCGCGCTGCCTTGAAAAATGTCGACGTGGCTCACAAAGCTCTTGTCGTTGAGGGGCGCGAGCGCAACCTTGAATTTGAAGTCGCCCTCGGTTACAACTACAACACCGAAGTACGCAACGAGATAGCGCCTGCCCCCCGATTCTCGGGAGTGAGCATCGGAGTCACGATNCCGCTCAAGTTCTCCAATCACAACAAGGGTGCGATCAATGCCGCCCGATTCCGCAAGGAGCAGGCCACGCTTCTTTATAACCAGGCGTGCATGGAGGTGGAGAGCGATGTACTATCGGCGTTGCGCGGTTTCCGCACGGTGTGCCAGCGTCTTGCTGCAGTTGACCAAAATACCGTGGAAGAGTCAGCGAGTATATATCAGAGCTACCTGTCGGCCTACGGGCATGGTGATGTCAGTCTTGTCGAACTGCTTGAAGTCAGAAACAGTTACGAAGATATACAGAAACTCTACGTCGAGACCCAATGTGAGGCAGCCATATCCTATGCACGCCTTCAGGCCGCTTTAGGACTCTGATCCCGGATGGGGCGATAAAATATAGAAACGGAGGAGATACCGGTTCCGGCAGTATCTCCTCCGTTAGTTTTGTTCCTCAAAAAAATTGTGATTGCAGTTTCTCCTTATTTGCAACCGCAATTGCAGCCGAGTTTGCTCTTGACACTCTGCTTGAACGCCTCAAACTGAGGTGCAAATTCAGCAAACAGAGCATTGTCGGCGTTTTTCTTGATCACATGGTGCATGAAACGCATCGCAAGCACAAACTCCTTGGCGTGTTTGTCCTTGGCAAATCCGAGCGATTTAGCTCTCTCCACCATTGCGGCGATGTCGTGATGACCGCCGAAATTGAAGTTAAGTACCTCGGCCATCTTGTTCTTGCCCTCATCATTGATGTTGGCCTCGATCACGTTCACGTAGTACGATTTCTTCTGTTTTTCCATAGTTGTAGATTATTAAGTTAGATTCTTTCATGCGTCGGAGCGATGAACTGCTCTCATCGCCCCGACGCATATATAGAACAAACTGAAATCAACAATGGTAAGCTAAAGAAATCTAAATGCTGTTATAAACCCTTTAAGTAGTAGGGACGCACGGTTCGTGCNTCCTCCTTAATTTAAGGCATTTATGAGGATTTTTGTCCCTCCCATTNCTACTACTCATACNGCCCGTTCATCACGTCGCGCACAGCCTCGAGATAGCCGTAACCGTTCAGGCGATCGGGTAGCAGATAGCTTCCCTCGACCCACTCGTTCCATGCGTTGATCATGATGAATTTAGGTTGATCGGGATGCCGGTCGGCATACTCTTTGGCTGCCTGCAGATAAGTGGCGAACGTCACTGGCGAATTATGAAAGCGAGTCACATCGGAGGCTCCTTTGGCAGGGAAACGCGGAGTGTCATCCCAGCCTATCGATACCGTCGGGTACACCGGAACGTCGAAAATCGAATCCCATTGCTCGCGTATCTCGATGCCGTTCTTGCCATGCACCATGTAGTCGCAGTCGAAACCGCCCATGTTGTAAAACGCCTCGCTGTCGATGCCGAGTTTCTCGATTTTCTCCTTCATCTTGGCGGCTGAAGCNTCGTTGAGTTTCCAGCCTCCGCCATGTATCTCCTGAAGATGCACGCCGTTGAAACCGGCTTCACGCGCCTTCTCATCGAAGTAGCGCACCGCCTCACCCGCTTTGTCCAGATCTCCGTCGAAGCCTGCTATGAAGTTGTCCATGCTGAAGATTCCGAACACCGGGCAGCCNTCGATCTTCACATAATTCGGTCGTGTGAAATACTGGTTGATGATGCGGTCGACGATTATTTTGTAATTATCCTCATCGATCACCGGGTCAAACAGAATTGTCTCGTCATCGCCGTAACGGTGGTAGTTCCAATAATTCTTCTTCACNAAATGGTTGGCCCACATCAGATAGAAATTCATCTGCTCATTGTTTGCCGCCTTCAGGAAACCGTCGTTTAGGGCACCTTCGAGATAGGGGCCGTTCATAAACCAGTACCAGTCATAGATAAACGTGTTCACGCCATACTTCTGCGCCGTTTCGATCCAACGCTCCACCACTGCGGGGTCGTCATCGTGCTCGTAGCCCCACAACGGCTGTTTCGGCTGCTGGTGCCCCTCGAAACGTGCGTCACCCTTCTTTATGACTTCCCATTCACCTTCGCCGTCGGGCCACAGATATTTGTGTCCCAGGGAATCGTCGTGACACGACGGCCACACAAACGCCGCGACATAGTAGTCGTTGGACTGAGCGCTTTCATTTCGTGATGCCGGCGATGTTGAGCCTGAGCAGGCGGTTACCAGTACAGCGGTTGCGGCGGCGATAAGTGCATGGAATAGATTTTTTGCCATAATGAGTTGGTTTTGTTTTTCAGGTTTATCGCAAAGATAAAAATATTCAGGCACTCTGTTATGTGTTAAATGGCCACTGCCGCAAAAAAATCGGGACGTACTCTCGCACGCCCCGAAAATTCATTCATAGATTTTTAGCTCACTGTTTCCTCACATACTTTCGTGTTGCATCGGGAGTGCTAATCGAGGGTGCCACTGCCTCGGCTGTTGTAGCGCGTGTGGTGTTCGGCTCTGAGCTCATCACAAACTTTATGTCGGCGCCGTTGCGCAGATCGTCGTAGGTGATATAGCTCTTATCATACTCCTTGCCATTGAGCAGCATTTTGTCCACATACACATTCTCTTTGCTCCAGTTCTCGGTGCTGACGTTAACCTTCTTGCCGTTGCTCAGAGTCATGCTCACAGCCGGTAGGGCAGGAGAGCCGATGTTGTAGATGTTGCTCGACGGAGCGGTGGGGTAGAAGCCCATGCAGTTGAAGATATACCATGCCGACATCTGTCCGCAGTCATCGTTGCCGCAGAGCGATCCCGGCTCGTTGCCGTAGAAGCGGTCGATCACCTCCCGCACTCGCGCCTGGGCTTTCCAGGGCTGACGCAGGTAGTTGTAGAGGTAGATCACCTGATGGCAAGGCTCGTTGCCATGCCAGTAGGCTCCGATGCGCCCCTGTATATCATGTGCGCCGGGTACATCGTCGGGTATCTCGATCTCAAAGAGCGAGTCAAGACGGGCCAGGTAGAGATCTTCGCCCACCTCGTTGATATGACCCTGCACATCGTGAGGAACATACCACGTGTACTGCACGGTGAATCCTTCGGTTATGTCGCCCCATCCGTTGACCGATCCCGGTCCTTCATAGGCGATCGGAGCGAATGGTGTACGCCAGTCGCCGTTGATGTCACGGCCACGCATAAACTTGGTTTCCGGGTCGATGAGATTCTGATACGACATTGCACGGTTGAGATAGTACTCATAGTCCTCCATTTTACCAAGATGTTTGGCTGCCTGTGCGATGCAGTAGTCATCGTAGGCGTACTCAAGTGTCTTTGACACCGATTCCTTCTCTTTATCAAGTGGAACCCAGCCGTTGGCAATGTATTCAGGCAGACAGTCGTAGTTGCGGTTGTTGGCGGTTTTCACCATCGCCTCGTATGCACGTTCGGCATCTACACCAGGCACATCTTTCACGATCATGTCGGCGAGCACCGACACGGCGTGATAGCCGATCATGCACCAGTTCTCGTTGCCATAGAACGACCAGATGGGCAGCATCTCCTCCACGCTGTGGTCGTAGTGGCTCAGCATACTGTTGGCAACATCAGCATTGACATCCTGCTGCACGAGGTTGAACAGCGGGTGCAGGGCGCGGTAAGTGTCCCAGAGCGAGAAGAGCGTCAGGTTGTGGTGTCCCTCGTCGATGCGATCTATATTCTGGTCGTTGCGGCGGAAGCTGCCGTCGGCATCNTCAAACACGTATGGGTTGATAAACGCATGGTACACCGAAGTGTAGAACGTCTCCTTCTGTTCCTGNTCACCCTCTGCGTCAAATATTGCGAGCTGGCGGTTCCACTCGTNCACACCCTTCTTGTGAAGCCCGTCGAATGTCTGGCCGTCAAGCTCTTTAAGATTGGCGAGAGCGCCGGCAGTGCTTACAGAAGATATGGCGGTTTTCACCTCTACCTGATCGCCGTCATTGGTGGGGAAGTAGAGGGCGAATTTAAGATTCTTGCCCCATGCCTCCTTCGAGCTGCGGAAACGCGAGGTGTTGTAGATTACCGGTGCGTCATTCTGATAGATCACCACGCTGTCAAATGGCTGCGAGAACACTGCGGCGAAGTACACATGCCGCTCAGGTGCCCATCCCTTCACGATCTTGGAGCCGGTGATGGTCGAGTCATTTTCGATGCGCAGGTTGGCCCACTCGCATGAGCTGCGCAGGGTGTGGTTGAGGTCGACAAGCACAAACGCGCTGTCGCTCTCAGGGAAAGTGAAGCGCAGCATGCCTGCGTGCATCCCCGATGTCATCTCGGCGCGAGTCCCATAGTCGAGTAGATCNGCCGCATAGTAGTTGGCCGAGGCTTCCTCNCGGTCGTGAGAGTAGCGTGAGCGATAGCCTGCGTCAGGGTTCTCGTGAGTTCCGGGCTGCAGATGCAGTTCACCTGTTCCCGGCATAAACAGGAAATCGCCGAGGTCAGGTATTCCTGTTCCGTTGAAGTGAGTCAGCGAGAAACCGAGTAGAGTCGGGTGGTCATATTTGTAGCCCGATGCCGTGTCGTAGTCGTCGGTGTCGGTGTCAGGGCTGATCTGTATTCCGCCGAATGGTATCTGTGCGCCGGGATAGGTGTTGCCGAATCCGGAGGTACCCACAAGCGGTCTCACATATTGTGCGAGATCGGGAAGTGTCTCGGCCGTATTTTCATGTCTGACGCCGGTGCATGCCGAGGTGAGCATAAACACCCCGGCGCACATGGCGGCATATATGTTTCTGGTCATTGTAAGTGCATTGAAATGATTGGAATCTCAATTATTAACGGTCGCCTACGGCATTCTGATATTCTTTCCACAGGTTGGCGACGGAGTTTTCCTCTTTATCACCAAGAATGTGTTTCATTGCCGCATCAAACGACCAGGGTACCACTTCGTTGGCCGAAGCGTTGAACTTGCGTATGAAATTCTCGTCTTTGTTGAGTTGCAGCCAGTAGAGGAAATAACCCACATAACGGTAGCCACTCATCCATGAGCCGCCTCGCGGGCGGTCATCCGATGAAAAATCCTGATCGAAGCAGCCGCATGCCACGCGCACAGCGTCAGCCGTTCCCTCGATGAAAGCCCAGAACACGCTTCCTTCAGTATAGACGCCGCATCCTTGTGGTTCAAGCTGATAGGCATGTGTAAGCTCATGGTAGATTACACCGCGTGTCTCATAGTCGACTTTAGCCACATCGTTTCCTTTGTAACTTTGCTCAATCCAGTCGGTGCTGTAGTCGATTCGGATGTAGCTTCCGCTCCCGCTTTTGTATGACACGCCGTCGAAACTTCTTACGACATATTCTATCGTCTTGACCTTGGGGATATTCTCATCCTCGGGAGAGTAATAGAGCGTCTGAAGCACACGACGTGCGTTCTCCTTGATGTAGGTGTCAGGATCGGGTACTATCTGCTTGTAAATCTGGGCACCGTTTGTTCTCGGTGATTCAATCTTGAAATTCACGTTGCCCGGGTGATAATCCTTCCATGCATCGTCAATCTCAAGCAGAGGCGGGTAATTGTGCTCGGGTGCCGGAGTCTCGGGAGTCTCATGATCGAGACCGGGTTCATCATTGTTGTCCGACGAGCATCCGCTCCAACCGACGAGAAGAGCCACGGCCAGCAGAATCACAGATGGTTTCTTCATCGTTTTTTTGAATTTTGGTGTGGGATGTGTTATTCTGCCTCGGCAAGATCGCCCACGGCTGTCTGGTACTCGTTCCAGAGATTTTCGATGGAATTCTCCTCGCTGTCGCCAAGGATGTGTTTCATCGCTGCGTCAAACGACCAGGGCACAACTTCAAGAGCTGAGCGGTTGAACTTTTTGATGAAGTCTTTATCCTTGTTGAGTTGCAGCCAGTAGAGGAAGTATCCGGTTTTGCGGTAGCCATCCATCCAGTTGCCGCCACGCGGACGATCCTTGGAATCGAAGTCCTGCTCGAAGCAGCCGCAAGCCACACGCACACCGTCGGCTGTACCTTCGATGAATGCCCAGAACGGGCTCTTCCCGTCGTAGTGTCCGCATCCCTGTGGCTCGAGCTGATAGGCATGGGTGAGCTCGTGGTATATCACACCGCGGGTCTCATAGTCGAGTTTGGCGGTGTCGTTGTCGGCAAAGCTCTTCTCGATCCAGTCGGTGCTGTAGTCGATGCGCACCTTGTTGCCGCCGCCGCTCTTGTAGGAGATACCGTCGAAGTCACGCACCACATACTTGATCGTGTCGATCTGAGGTATGCTGTCATCGGGCGAGAAGTAGAGAGTCTGGAGCACGCGACGTGCGTTCTCGGTGATGTACTTTTCCGGGTCGGGGATAATGCGCTGGTAGATGTCGGCACCTGCGGCTTCAGGAGTGGTGATTTCAAAATCCACTGCACCGGGGTTGTAATCGGCCCATTGCGCTTCGATGGCGATGGGCTCGTGGGTGGCTGCTGACTGTGCCTCGTCGGTCGAGGTCTTGCTCGTTGTCGTACAGCCCACTGCTACTGCAGCAAGCAACATAACATGTAGTCTCATGTCGATTAACTTGAAGATTGGTTATTAATTTGTTTTGTTTGGTTATTTGCAGTCAGTTAGGAGCTTCGCCGCTTTCTCCAGCCATAGGGCATCCGTTTGGTCAAATGTCCCGGTCTCGGTAGAGTCAATGTCAAGCACTCCGAGCACTTCGCCTTCGGGGCCCCTTATCGGAACGACGACCTCCGATCGCGACAGCGAGCTGCACGCGATGTGCCCTGGAAACTGCTCCACATCCGGCACAACAATTGTGCGGTTCTCACTCCATGCTGTGCCGCACACTCCTTTGCCGCGCCGGATATGCACACATGCCAGTGGCCCCTGAAATGGTCCGAGCACAAGCTCGTCGCCAACGACACGGTAGAATCCCGTCCAAAGCCAATCAAACGTGGCATGGAGCGCCGCGCTCATATTTGCCATGCAGGCAATCATGTCACTCTCTCCTTCTGTGAGGGCGGCAAGCTGTGGCAGCAGTTCAGCGTATTTCTCCTCTTTTGTCAGTCCTGCGCTTATGCTCAGTTCATGACTCATGTCTGTGATGATTTATAACTTGAATTTGATTGGTGCAGTGAAATTCATCTCCTTGCGTGTGGTCGGATGCACGAAACGGAGTGTGGCGGCATGAAGCGCCAGGCGGTGCAGCGGCGATGTGCGGGCACCATACTTGCGGTCACCGGCTATAGGATGCCCCATGTCCTTCATGTGCACGCGTATCTGGTTTTTGCGTCCTGTGTCAAGCTCCACTTCCAGCAAAGTGTAGCCACCTCGGTCGGCAAGCACCCGGTAGCGGGTCACGGCAAGCTGTCCGCCGGCATTGGGATCGTCGGTCGAGTAAACCTCCATGCGTGAGTTTTCCACAAGGTAGCTTTTTATCACTCCCTCCTCATTCTGCACACGCCCCTCGACCAGACAGATGTATTTGCGGTTCAGCACCATGTTGTTCCAGTTGTGCTGCATCGCTTCCTTGGCCTCCTGAGTTTTTGCAAACATCATTATTCCCGATGTGTCGCGGTCAAGGCGGTGGATGATGAATATTTTATTTCTTGGATCCTTGCGCTTGAGATAATCGCGCAGGAGCGAGTAGGCGGTTTCTTCGCCGACTTTGCCTGTACCCATCGACAGCAGTCCGTAGCCCTTCTCCACCACCAGAATGTCATCGTCCTCATAGACGATCTTAAGACGACGGTTGGAGAACGTCTGAAAAGCGCGGGTGAGATTCACGTCCACTTTATCACCCGGATTCAGCGTTTTGTCAAACTGAGTCGTGGGTGTGCCGTTGACGCGCACCTGCCCGTATTTGAGCATATTTTTTACAGGCGTACGCTTTCGGTCGGGCATTGAGGAAAAAAGAAAGTCAAGAAGAGGCGCACCATCGTTCTCGTTGGTGTAAGTCTCGATTCTGTCAGGTACGTAGCCGCGTCTTTCGGCACCCGGTTTGGTCATGCGTTGGGCCATGATNTTCCTTACTTGCTCTTCGTTGTCTTACTTTTGGTAGTGCCTTTGGCCGCTGTCTTNTTTGATGCGGTCTTGGTTGTCTTGGTTGTCTTGGTTGTCTTATCGGCGGTTGCNCGGGTGCGGGTAGTCCGTTTGGGCGTACCCTCCTGTTTCTCGATAAGTTCTTTCACCTCCTCATAGGTGAGAGCCGCCGGATCGGTGACCGTTTTGGGTATCTTATAGTTGGTCTTNTTCTTGACGATGTAGGGGCCGTAGCGTCCGTTGAGAANNTCGATTTCCGGATCTTCCTCAAACGACTTTATGTGTCGTTTGGCATCAGCTTCGCGCTTTGCCTTGATGAGTTCCACNGCCTCGTCAAGAGTGATTGCTGCCGGTTCAAGCTCTTTGGGGATGGAGACAAACTTGCTGTCGTGCCGCACGTAGGGCCCGAAGCGACCTATTGCNACTGTCACGGCCTTATCTTCAAAATCACCTAAGTTACGCGGGAATTCNAAGAGTTTCAGAGCTTCATCNAGGGTGAGAGTAGAGATTGACTGTCCTTTCAGAAGCGATGCGAAGCGCGGTTTCTCTTCTGACTCGGAGTCGCCTATCTGTACCAGTGGACCGAAACGTCCTATCTTCACAAACACATTCTTACCGCTTTCAGGGTCAGTGCCGAGCAGACGCTCGCCCACCTTGTGTTCGGTGCGGGTTGTCAGAGCGGCATCCACCTGCGGATGGAAATCGCTGTAGAAGTCACGCAACTCGTCGTTCCACTTGCGTTTGCCTTCGGCGATTTCGTCAAATTTTTCCTCTACACGTGCTGTGAAATTGTAATCAAGCACGTTAGGGAAAAGCTCAGTAAGAAATTCGTTTACGATTATACCGGTGTCAGTCGGGATAAGTTTTCCTTTATCTGATCCCCAGTTTTCGGTGCGGACTGTTTCGGTTATATTGTCGTTGTGGAGCTCGATGACGCGATAGTCACGAGGCTTTCCATCACGCGATCCTTTCTCGATATATTCGCGGTGCTGTATTGTCGAAATGGTAGGAGCGTAGGTCGACGGACGGCCTATCCCGAGTTCCTCCATCTTTTTCACAAGTGATGCCTCGGTGAAGCGTGGGGGCTGTTGAGTGAATCTCTCGGTAGCGTGTATTCGCTCGGCCATCAAAACCTCTCCGGTGGTCATGGCAGGAAGAATCCCCTCCGACATAGGCGACTGGCGATCATCGTCATCGCTATCCTCGAGGTATACTTTAAGGAATCCGTCGAATTTTATTACTTCGCCCGATGCCTGGAAGTAGTGACTGTCATCAGATCCGGGACGTATGTCAACAGTTGTCTTCTCAATCTCGGCATCGGCCATTTGTGAGGCGATGGTGCGTTTCCATATCAGGTCATAAAGACGCTTTTCCTGCTGAGTGCCGTCAATCGTGCGCCGGTCTATATAAGTCGGGCGTATTGCTTCGTGAGCCTCCTGTGCTCCCTTCGACGATGTGTGGTACTGACGTATCTTCACATACTTTTCTCCCATCTCTGCGGTAATTTCCTGCTTGATGGTGTTGAGGGCAAGCTGCGACAGATTGAGTGAGTCGGTACGCATGTAGGTTATGAGTCCGCTTTCATAGAGTCGCTGAGCCACGCTCATTGTCAGTCCCACCGGGAATCCGAGTTTACGTCCTGCTTCCTGTTGGAGAGTGGAGGTGGTGAAAGGTGCGGCGGGTGATTTCTTTGTGGGTTTCACGTTTATGTCGGAAACCGTGAACGTGTCCTTCCGGCACTCGGCGAGCAGCGCACGGGCTTCCTCGATCGATGGGAGACGGTGGTTAAGTTCGGCTTTTACAGAAGCTCCGGCCGCTGTCTTGAACTCACCCGTAACGCGAAAATAGGGCTCAGGAGTGAATTCGCTTATTTCTTTCTCTCGCTCGCATATCAGACGTACAGCCACTGACTGCACTCGTCCGGCCGACAGCGACGGACGTATCTTGCGCCAAAGCACCGGCGAGAGTTCGAAGCCGACGATGCGGTCAAGCACGCGACGTGCCTGCTGCGCATCCACGCGGTGCAGATCTATCGTGCGTGGGTTGGCTATTGCATTGAGTATTGCGTCCTTGGTTATTTCATGGAATACTATGCGACGGGTTGTGGCAGGATCAAGACCCAGTACCTCGGCAAGATGCCACGCGATTGCTTCTCCTTCGCGGTCTTCATCAGATGCAAGCCACACGGTGTGTGCCTCGGAAGCCGCTTTTTTCAGCTCGGCAACAAGTTGGCGCTTGTCGGCTGGTATCTCATATTCCGGCTGAAAGTCATTATCCACATCTATACTAAAGTTCTTCTTGCGAAGATCGCGGATGTGACCATAGCTCGACATGACCTTGAAGTCCTTTCCCAAGAACTTCTCGATGGTCTTTGCTTTTGCCGGAGACTCTACTATGACGAGATTTTCTATCATTTTGTTTTTTCAGGTGATATCCTGTCAGGAATAACGCTTGTGAAAATATTATTTCTGTTTCAACGCGCTAAATTATTAAAAAAAAACGATTGATGGCGTATTATCTTAAATTACGTTTTGCACTATAATCTCACTATATTTGCACCGAGGGTGTTAAGACGTTGGTCTATGCGCTCATATCCGCGGTCGATCTGATCCACGTTGCCTATTACCGAAGTGCCGTCGGCCGAGAGGGCGGCGAGCAGAAGCGCGATTCCGGCACGTATGTCGGGCGATGACATCTTGTTGTGGCGCAGAGGATATTTGTGATCGGTGCCGATGACCACGGCGCGGTGCGGGTCGCAGAGGATAATGCGGGCGCCCATGTCGATAAGTCGGTCCACAAAAAACAGTCGGCTTTCAAACATCTTCTGGTGGATTATCACGCATCCCGAACATTGTGTTGCCACCACAAGTATCACACTTAGAAGGTCAGGCGTCAGACCGGGCCACGGCGCGTCGGATATCGTCGGTATCGAGCCATCGAAGTCAGTTTCGATCACATATGATTCTTTAGCGGGGATGAAAAGGTCGTCACCGCGCTCCTCTATCGTTACACCGAGCTTGCGGAATGCATCAGGAATGATACCGAGATTCTCTATCGACACATTCTTGATTGTCAGGCTGCTTCGGGTTATTGCAGCAAGACCGATGAAGCTACCCACTTCGATCATGTCGGGCAGCACACGGTGAGTTGCACCTGAGAGTGTCTCCACTCCTTTGATGTGCAGCAGATTGCTACCCACCCCGTCTATCTTGGCACCCATCGCTATGAGCATGCGGCACAGTTGCTGTATGTAAGGCTCACATGCAGCGTTGTAGATGGTGGTTTCTCCGTGGGCAAGCGTTGCTGCCATGATTATGTTGGCGGTGCCTGTTACCGATGCTTCCTCAAGTAGCATGTAGCATCCATTGAGGCCGCCGGCGGGAGCGGTGATACGCGTTGCGCCGATCTCGTTCTGCGGTGCTACCGTAGCGCCAAGTTTTAAAAATCCAAACACATGTGTGTCTACTTTGCGTCGGCCTATCTTGTCACCACCGGGTTGAGGGAAGTTGACGGCTCCGAGACGTGTGAGCAGCGGACCCGCAAGCATCACCGAGCCGCGCAGTGAACTGCATCTAACCACAAATTCGCGACTTTCGATAAAATCCCGGTCGAGATTGGCTGCCCTGAAAGTGTAGGTGTCGGGAGTGTCGCGGTTTACCTCTACTCCCATTCCTTCCAGCAGCCCGATAAGATTGCGCACGTCAAGAATGTCAGGAATGTTGGTTATGGTTACCGGCTCGGTTGTGAGCAGCACTGCGCTGATCACTTGGAGAGCCTCATTCTTGGCACCGAGTGGTGTGATGGATCCTGAGAGTGTGCGTCCACCCTCTATGACAAATGAATTCATNTTCTGGCGCTGATTTTTTCTACTTCCGGTTCGATAGTCACTTTGAAATGATCATGTACCGATCGGACTATCTTTTCTTCAAGTCCTATGATATCGTCGGCTGTGGCACTACCCGTTGCATTGACGATGACGAGTGGCTGCTTCTCCCACACGGCTGCTCCGCCGTTCTGTCGTCCTTTCCATCCGCAACGNTCGATGAACCATGCGGTGGGTATTTTTATACGTCCGTCGGTCAGGCGGTAGGATGGCACAAGGTCAGGAGCGACAAGGGAGCAGATGCGCTCATAGACGGCTGTGTCGGTTTCGACATTCTTGAAGTAACTGCCTGCGTTGCCATACTCGTGCCAGTCGGGCAGCTTGCTGTCACGCATTGCCATTACCTCTTTGCGCACTTCGTCGGGTGTAGGAAATGCACTTACTCTTACCGCAAGATGACCGTAGCTGAGTCGCGGATTAGGCAATGCCGAGAGCCGGAGAGTGACGGCAGTGACAATATATCGTCCTTTCAGTGGAGNNCGCTTGAANACCGATGTGCGGTAGCCNTACCCACATTCATCGGCAGTAAAGGTNCCGAAAGTGCGGGTNATNGTGTCGTAGACNTNCACGCGCTCNATNANNTCGGCNATCTCNANACCGTANGCNCCNATATTCTGCACNGCGGCAGCNCCGACNTGCCCGGGAATNCCTGAAAGATTCTCNGTTCCCCANAATCCGCGTGNNGCCATGTCGGCACAGAGATCGTCCATTACTANTCCTGCCCCGACTTTTACAAGTACAGTATCGTTATCCGACAGNACCTCGATTCCTTTAATATCCGATTTCAGGAGTGTGCNNTCGTAATCTCCGACGAACAGCAGATTGCTGCCTCCTCCTATATGGCACATTTCCCCCATGAGCCATTNGGCTGTGTCATTGATGAAAAGATCATCCAGGTCTTTCGGCTTTGTGTATGTCACAAGTCGGCGTGCCTTACCTTTTAGCCCAAAAGTGTTAAGCGGTAGCAGATCAACGTTGTCTTCGATCTTTATCATGTTGTTGTGGATAATAGGGGCCGGTGTGTCGGCATGTTAAATGTGCGCAAAGTTAATCATTTATATTATATGGGATTGCAAGATATGGTGTGAATTTTTTTAACTTTTACATATCCTTCAATTCAATTATCTTTGCAGACTGAGTCAGTCATGCCTTTGCCGCATGGATGGCTGTGGATTTCTAAAAACGCAAGTTTTCAAAGGATTGGGACGCTTTCCATTCTATAGATATATAGCTTTACTGGCTGTTGCGGTATGTGCGACGCTCTCTGTGGCGGCGCAGGTCACGCTTCCGCCACCTACTGAACTGCCTACTCAGGCCGAAGCTCGCGCGCTCGCTGATTCGGTGATTACCGATCTGCGACAGGCTATCGGGCTCCCTGATTCAGTGGCGGNCGATTCTGTTGTGTCTGATTCTGTGCGCATTGATTCGGTTGCTGTGTCATCAGTGCCGGCAAGACAGCGACGTAACGCAAACTCCAGATTCCGTTTCGAGAANGTTGATCTCGACAATGTAGTGGATATGGATTGTGCTGACTCTATGGTGATGATAGGGCAGAACATATCCTACATGTACGGCGAGGGTAAGGTCACTTACGGAGATCTCAAGCTTGATGCCGCGGAGATACGTATGGACTTGAAGAACAACACTGTCTATGCGCAGGGAGTTGTGGATTCTGTGGGCGATCTCACTGGCAAACCTGTGTTTACTGAGGGAGGTACGAGTTATGAGACTGATGACATGAGTTATAACTTCAAGACAAAGCGAGGTTATATCAACAACGTCATAACTCAGCAGGGCGAAGGATATCTTACAGGCGGTCAGACGAAGAAGACTGATGATGATTATTACTATATCCAGAATGCCCGCTACACCACCTGCGACGATCACGATCATCCTCACTTCTATTTCCAGCTCACAAAGGCTAAGATGAAGCCTAAGAGCGACATTGTGACCGGTCCTGCCTACATGGTGCTCCTCGGTGTACCTATTCCGCTTGCAGTGCCGTTCGGATATTTCCCGTTCTCCGATGAATATGCGTCAGGTATAATCTTCCCGACATTTGGCGACGACTACAACCGTGGCTTCTATCTCAGTGATGGAGGATATTATTTTGCTATAAATGATAATATTGACCTTGCTATAACCGGTGAAGTCTACACAAAAGGCTCATGGGGACTGTCGGGACAGTCGACTTACTCCAAGAGATACAAATATTCGGGTAATTTCTCGTTTAATTACTTGAAAACCATTACAGGTGACAAGGGCTTGCCTGATTATAGCAAGATGACCAACTTCCAGGTGTTGTGGAGTCATAGTCAGGATTCCAAGGCAAATCCCAACATGTCGCTCTCGGCATCGGTGAACTTCACTACGAGCGGCTACACCCGAAACGCACTCAACAGTTACTATACGAGCGCATTCACAGAGAATACAAAAAGCTCTTCGGTCAACATGACCTATCGTTTTCCGCAGAGCAAATGGTCACTCTCCACGACATTGAATATTTCGCAGCGCACTCAGGATTCGACCCTTACGGTGTCATTCCCTAACCTGACCGTCACTATGGCTCAGACTTATCCGTTCAAGCGTAAGCGTGCTGCCGGCGACGAAAAGTGGTATGAGAAGATCAGAATGTCTTACTCCGGACAGTTTCAGAATTCATTGACTGCGCAGCAGGATGAATTCTTCAAGAAGAGTCTGATTAAGGACTGGCGAAACGCGATGAAACACTACATCCCCATTTCTGCCACATTTAATCTGCTTAACTATGTCAATGTCACTCCGTCGGTGAATCTAACCGACCGAATGTATACGAGTAAGGTGCGGCGGCAATGGGATCCGAATGCTTCGGCTGTGGTTGCCGACACGACCTATAGCCTCTACAACGTCTACGATTTTCAGGCATCGGTCTCGATGGATACAAAACTGTATGGCTTCTATCAGCCTCTGCCATTCCTCGGCGACAAGGTGAAGATGATACGCCATGTGCTCACCCCATCGGTCACTTTCTCAGGTAATCCTGACTTCAGTAAACCCTTCTACGGCTATTACGGGACCTATGAAATGCCTGACCAGAATGGTGAGATGCAGCGTCACAAGTATTCTATGTTCCAGAACGCGTTGTTTGGTGTTCCCGGTCAGGGTAAATCGGGTACGATGACCGTTGCTCTTAACAATAATCTGGAAATGAAGGTGAAGAGTGACAATGACAGTACGGGCGAGAAGAAGGTGTCACTTATTGAGAGCCTTAATATTACTGAGAGTTACAATTTCGCTGCTGACTCGTTGAACTGGAGTAATATAAACACCTCGATACTGCTCCGACTCGTCAAGAATTTCAATCTCAACCTGTCGGCTACGTGGGATGTCTACACCTATCAGCTTAACTCCTCGGGTCAGCCTGTGAGGGTCAACATTCCGCGATGGAAAGCCGGAAAAGGTCTCGGTAAACTCGCAAGCACCGGCACATCTTTCAGCTATACTTTCAACAACAACACATTCAAGCGTAAGGATCGCAAGAACACTAAAGGTAACGATACCAGTGACGACGAGGATGATGTGGGATATGATGAAAATATAGGTTACCAGCGTCCGGGGCGCGGGCAGCAACATAACGAAGAAGAAACAACTCCTGACAATGACGGGTATTCGCCTTGGCCATTCCCGTGGAGTCTGACGTTCAACTATTCCGTGAACTACGGCTATGGAACGTTTAACTATGATAAGATGGAGTACAACGGAAAGATTACACAGAATCTTAGTTTCTCGGGAAATCTCAGTCCTACGCCTAACTGGACGGCAGGATTCTCCGCCAGCTACAATTTCGATACTAAGAAACTGGCTTACATGAGTTGCAACATCTCCCGTGATCTCCACTGTTTCACGATGTCGGCGAGTGTTATCCCTGTCGGACCTTACAAGAGCTTCAACTTCCATATTGCCGTCAAGTCGGCGCTCCTGTCTGATGTGAAGTACGACAAACGTTCTTCGACCTACAACGGAGTTACCTGGTATTAAATCCCGTTATGACGACGATTGATGTTGTAATAATCGGCCTTCTCATTGTCACTGCCATCACAGGTTACCGGCGTGGTTTCCTGAGGCAGCTTGGCATGGTTGTGGGGGTGGTTGCAGGCATATTGGCATGCCGGTTGTTGTCGGCCGACTTTGCACATTGGCTTGAGGCAAGAGACTTCTTCAAAGCAATGATGTCGGGGGCACCAGAACTTGTCGTGCGTCATGCTGCCGGAGTTATTTCATCCACGATGATATTTGTTGCGGCGTACATTGCCGTTCATCTCGTAGTGGGAATGATGCGTGGGATTGTTCATGGCATGGCGCTTGGATTTATCGACAATTGCATGGGGATGATCACGAGTGTGTTTGTCGGTTTTCTGGTGCTGAGCATAATTCTGAATGTGTGTCAGGTGTTCAAGCAGGGCGGATCGGTGATTGATAAGTCCACGCTTGGCGGCGGTCGTGTGGCAGAAGCCGTGCTTGATCTTGCGCCACAGACGTTCGGTGTGGCTACGGCTGTATTCGGACACTACTTCCCGACGTCAGAACCATGATTTCCTCTCTCGCGTTATCAACTGTAGATTGAACTGAAAACAGATACTCATATCCACCTCCTGAAATGGATAATGAAATTATAGACAGAGTCGCCGGAGAAGGCGACGATTACAAGTACGGTTTTGTGACCGATATCGACACTGACATAATTCCTGTCGGGTTGTCGGAGGATGTCGTAAGGCTCATATCCGCAAAGAAAAATGAGCCGGAGTGGTTGCTTGAATTCAGGCTTAAAGCCTTCAGGTACTGGCAGACTCTTGAAATGCCGCATTGGGCGCATCTGTCGATTCCTGAAATTGATTTTCAGGCGATAAGCTATTATGCTGCTCCACGCACACGCGACAAGGCAAAAACTGCTGATGAGGTAGATCCTGAGTTGCTTGAGACTTTCGAGAAACTCGGTATTCCTCTTGCCGAGCGGAATCAGCTTGCCGGAATGGCAGTGGATGCAGTGATGGACTCGGTGTCGGTGAAAACCACCCATCGTGAGAAACTTGCATCGATGGGAGTGATATTCTGCTCGATTTCTGAGGCAGTGAAGGATTATCCTGATCTGGTTAAGAAGTATCTTGGCAGTGTGGTAAGTTATCGTGACAATTTTTTTGCCGCACTTAACTCAGCTGTGTTTTCCGACGGGTCTTTTGTCTACATTCCCAAGGGAGTGCGTTGCCCGATGGAACTTTCGACTTATTTCCGCATCAATGCCATGGGTACCGGGCAATTTGAGCGCACGCTTATAGTGGCAGATGATGATGCCTATGTAAGCTATCTTGAAGGATGCACTGCTCCGATGCGCGACGAGAACCAGCTTCATGCGGCCATAGTGGAGATTGTGGCTGAAGATCGCGCCGAAGTGAAATACTCTACTGTGCAGAACTGGTATGCCGGCGACCGCGAGGGACGTGGCGGCGTTTATAACTTCGTCACCAAGCGTGGACTCTGCCGCGGTGTGAAGAGTAAGCTTTCATGGACGCAGGTGGAAACCGGATCNGCTATTACATGGAAATATCCCTCTTGTGTGCTTGCGGGTGACGGTAGTGTCGGAGAGTTCTATTCGGTTGCTGTGACACGCAATCGTCAGCAGGCTGATACTGGTACGAAGATGATTCACGTAGGATCTGATACACGCTCTACCATCGTGTCAAAGGGCATCTCGGCCGGATATAGTGAAAACTCTTATCGTGGTCTCGTCAAGGTGGCTCCCAATGCCACAGGTTGCCGAAATTACACACAGTGCGATTCGCTTCTGCTCGGTTCCAATTGCGGGGCACACACGTTCCCTTATATCGATGTGATGAATGATACTGCCATTGTTGAACATGAGGCCACCACGTCGAAGATATCAGAGGAACAGCTCTTCTACTGCAATCAGCGTGGCATCCCCACTGAAGAGGCTGTGGGGTTGATTGTCAACGGATATGCTAAGGAGGTGATGAACAAACTGCCGATGGAGTTTGCTGTCGAAGCGCAGAGGCTTCTGTCGGTTACGCTCGAAGGTTCGGTGGGCTGAGATTTGTCGTTAAGGCAGGATTTACAACAGGAAACAACGTAAGTGATGAAAGAAAATATATTGCTTGAGATAAAAGGACTGAAGGCTGAACTTGCCGACGGAGGAAAAGAAATATTGCATGGAGTCGATCTGACTGTTCGTCCGGGTGAGGTGCATGCTATCATGGGCCCTAATGGTTCGGGCAAAAGCACGCTTTCGGCCACTCTGGCTGGAGATCCGCGGTTTAACGTAACTGCTGGAACTGCAACTCTTAATGGTGTGGATCTTCTTGATCTTGCTCCTGAGGACCGCAGCCATGAGGGACTTTTCCTATCTTTCCAGTACCCGGTTGAGATTCCCGGTGTGTCGATGGTAAATTTCATGCGTGCCGCTCTCAATGCCAAGCGTAAATATTTCGGTGAAGAACCGTTGTCGGCAAGTGAGTTCCTGAAACTGATGCGTCGCAAGCGTGAGATCGTTGAACTTGACAACAAACTTGCTTCGCGCTCGGTCAATGAGGGATTCTCAGGTGGTGAGAAAAAACGTAATGAGATATTCCAGATGGCAGTGCTTGAGCCAAAGCTTGCAATTCTTGACGAAACCGACAGCGGACTTGACATTGATGCGCTTAGAGTTGTCGCTGGCGGTGTCAACAAGTTGCGTACACCTGAGAATGCAGCCATTGTAATCACTCACTACCAGCGTCTTCTTGATTATATCAAGCCCGATGTGGTGCATGTGCTCTACAAGGGGCGTATCGTGCGTACCGGTGGGCCTGAACTTGCACTTGAGCTTGAAGAGAAAGGCTATGACTGGATCAAGGAAGAGGTCGACAACAAAAAAGATTCAGCGATATGAGTGCGCTTGATCAGTATATTGATCTTTACGAAGCTAATGTGGCGAAGGTCAACGCGCACTCGGCCGGGGCTCTCAACGATGCCCGCTGTAACGCGCTTGAGTGCCTGAAGCGGATAGGCCGACTGCCGCATAAAGGGGAAGAAGGTTATGAGAAAACATCGGTTGAGGATATGTTTGCTCCCGATTACGGGGTGAATATCGGCCGTGTCAATATTCCGGTGGATCTTGCTGCGATTTTTCATTGCGGTGTGCCCACAGCGAGCACATGGCTCGGTGCTGTTGCAAATGATAAGTTTGTCCCGACAGAAACACTCCTGCGTAATGTCCCGGAGGGTGTAACCGTGATGTCGCTTGCTGCGGCTGCTGCTGAGAAACCGCAGATTGTTGATAAATACTATAACCGTATCGCTTCGGTGGAGCGTGGCGGAACGCCTCTTGCACTCAACACGCTGCTTGCTCAGGATGGAGTGTTTGTTCACGTCGGCCGTGGTGTAAAAGCCGCAAAACCCATGCAGATTGTCAATCTGCTGTCATCGCCTGTGCCTCTTATGGCAGTAAGGCGTGTGCTTGTTGTGGCTGAGGATGATAGCGATATCAGCATCCTTTTATGCGATCATTCGCGTTGTGAGGTCAACTGCCTTGCTTCACAGGTGATTGAGGTCTATGCCGGCAAGGGTGCGCATGTGAATGTGTGTGATATGGAAGAGTCGTCGGCTGAGACTTCGCGCTTTTCGCAACTTTTTGCTGAACAGCATGAAGGGTCGGAGCTGAGAGTCAATGGGCTGACATTGCTCAACGGTATCACCCGCAATGAATACTATATCACGCAGAAAGGGGCGCGTGCAATTACCACTCTCGATGGAATGGCAATAGGTAACGGTAGCCAGCACATTGATAACTTCTCGGAACTTTTACACAGGAGCGAGCATGGCAGAAGCAACCAGCTGTTCAAGTATGTGCTTGATGAGCAGTCGTCAGGAGCTTTCGCTGGAACAATAACAGTGGAGAACGGAGCGCGCTTCAATGAGGCGTACCAAAGTAACCGCAATATCCTTGCATCACGCGATGCGAGGATGCACACCAAACCACAGCTTCTTATTTATAATGACGATGTTAAGTGTAGCCACGGTGCCACTACGGGGCAACTTGACCAGAATGCGCTTTTCTACATGCGCCAGCGAGGTATTCCGTTGGCTGAGGCACGCATGATGCTCATGCAGGCGTTCATGATGGATATAATTGACAATGTCGGGATCGAAGGGCTTTCCGAGCGTCTGCGCCATCTTGTGGAGCGACGTTTCAGGGGAGAGGATATGATGTGTTCCGACTGCAATGCGAAACATGGAGTATAACGTTGAAAAGATAAGGGCTGATTTCCCGGGACTGGATCGTGANTTCTACGGTCATCCGATGGTTTATCTTGACAACACGGCCACATCGCAGACTCCGCGTGTGGTTGTGGATGAGATCGACCGCATGTACTACAATCACAAAGCNAATGTACATCGTGGTGTCTCGTCGATTTCNCAGGAGGCCACCGACTGTCAGGAGGAAACCCGTCGGCGTGTAAAGGACTGGATCGGTGCTGGAGGCGTTGAAGAGGTGATTTTTACCCGTGGTACGACCGAGAGCATTAACCTTGTGGCTGCATCATTCGGCCAGCGATTCAAGGCAGGTGACGAGGTTATCCTCACCGTCATGGAGCANCATTCCAATATTGTGCCATGGCAGTTGCTTGCCATGCGCACTGGCATCACGTTGCGTGTAGTTCCACTGAATGCCGACAGATCGACACTTGACCTTGACGCTTACAGGTCGCTGTTCAACGACCGCACGGTTATGGCTTCTTTCTGCCATGTTTCCAATGTGCTCGGCACGGTCAATCCTGTGGCTGAAATGATTGCGATTGCCCATACCCATGGTGTACCGGTGCTCGTCGACGGGGCACAGGCTGTCCCTCACATGCGTGTCAACGTCAAGGAGCTTGATGCGGACTTCTATGCTTTTTCATCACATAAAGTCTATGGTCCTACCGGGATAGGCATACTTTACGGAAAACGTGAGCTGCTTGAATCCATGCCACCTTATCAGGGTGGAGGCGAGATGATAGGCACTGTGTCGTTCGAAGGATCGACATGGGCCGATCTTCCGTTTAAGTTTGAGGCGGGCACTCCTGATTTTGTCGGGATATCGGCGTTTAAGAAAGCTATCGACTATGTTGACTCCATCGGATATGAGGCGATCGAGCATCATGAGAATGAGCTGCTGGCCTATGCAACCGAGGAGATGATGAANATNGANGGGATGCGCATATTNGGTACGGCTCCCGGAAAGAGTGCGGTGATATCTTTCCTTATAGGCAACGCTCACCACTATGATACAGGNATGNTGCTTGANAANCTCGGAATNGAAGTGCGCACNGGACATCATTGTGCGGAGCCNCTTATGCACGCGCTTGGCATNGAAGGNACTGTGAGAGCTTCGATCGGGATGTATAACACCCGTGAGGAGATTGACCGGTTCATAGCTGCATTGAAGCGTATCGCGCCGATGCTTCTTTGATAAAAGCGTAAGCCTGAAAAAGAAAAGAGGATGTCTCGCCCGGTGGCGGAACATCCTCGGTTTCTTTTNTGACAGTCTNTATAAGTGGACTGCGGTAAAGTTGTTTAGCCTTTAACGCGGGCGATATAGCTGCCGTCGCGGGTGTCNACCTCGATAAGCTCGTCCTGATTGATGAACAGAGGNACACGCACGGTTGCGCCGGTCTCNACAGTAGCGGGCTTGAGAGTGTTGGTTGCNGTGTCACCCTTGATGCCGGGCTCTGTGTAGGTGATGCGGAGAACGGTCTTGATGGGCATTTCGGCATAAAGCACGGTCTCGGTTGAAGCNTCGGTAACAACTTCCACGGTATCACCTTCTTTCATGAAGGGAGCACCGGTAACGAGCTCCTTGTTGATGGGGATCTGCTCGAAAGTCTCGTTGTTCATGAAAATATCNTCGCCGCCCTCGCTGTAGAGGAACTGATAGGGGCGACGCTCCACGCGCACGTCCTCGAGCTTCTCGCCGATATTGAAACGGCGCTCGAGTACACGACCGTCGACAACGTCCTTGAGTTTTGTGCGCATGAATGTGTTTCCTTTACCGGGCTTCACGTGAAGGAACTCCACGCAGAAGTACAGACGGCCATCCATGCGGATGCAGGTGCCGTTCTTAATGTCCTGAGCGTTAATCATATTTAATGAAATGATTTTGTGATTTCAGTTTAACTCGTATTTTAGGCACAAAAGTAGTAAAAAATCTCTAACCCTCAACAAACATGACTGAAAACTGCCCAAAAACTAATTGNTGCAATTGTTNCTGTAACTATCAACTTANTGCATATTGTGGTAGTGGTAACGGTGGCGAAGCAATTGTTAACGATGTTAATGTGAGAATTTAACGCGGATAGGGGTAAGTGTAAGCGTTTTTTCGTATCTTTGGGGATATTTTGCCAATCAGGTCATTGTCACAAACATGAACGAGGAGTCACTAAGCCAATTGTATCTTAAAGATACAGCCTTTCAGGCTTTGATGCAGCGGCGCATAATCAATGTGCTGCTCATCGCGTCGCCCTATGATGCCTTCATGATGGAGGAGGACGGGCGCGTGGAGGAGCAGCTCTACTTTGAATACGTGTCTCTTAATCTTAGCTCACCTCCCCGTGTGACACGTGTATCGCATATCTCTGACGCTGTTGANGCCGTCGCACAGAAACACTATGATCTGGTCATAGCNATGCCTGGCGGAGACCTGACGGAAACGTTNGAAGGTGCTAAGGAACTGAAGGCNCTAAGTCCTGACACTCCGATCGTAGTGCTTACGCCCTTCAGCCGTGAAGTNACGCGTCGCATATCACAGGAGGATCANAGCGGAGTCGACTATGTGTTCAGTTGGCTTGGAAACGTNGATCTCCTCCTCGCTATCATCAAGCTCCTCGAGGACAAGATGAACGCCGACAATGACGTGCTTGAAGTGGGTGTGCAGGCGATCATGCTTGTGGAAGACTCTGTGAGGTTTTACTCGTCGGTGCTTCCGCANATCTACAAATTCCTGCTGAAACAGTCGAGAGAATTCTCAACTGAGGCTCTCAATGTGCATGAGCAGATGCTGCGTATGCGCGGACGCCCCAAAGTGATACTTGCCCGTGANTATGAAGAGGCTCTCGAGCTTTANGGACGNTACGGCAAGAATATGCTTGGTGTCATTACTGACGTAAGTTTCAAGCGTGAAGGGACGAAAGATAGAAAAGCCGGCCTGACACTCGCAAATTATCTTCGGGGCAAAGACCCAACACTGCCGATAATCGTTGAGTCAACAGAGTCGGATAACCGTGAGTATGTCAAGGAATTCGGCGGTGTATTTATCGACAAGAACAGTAAGAAACTGTCGGTAGACCTCGAGAAAGAGATCAAGGATAATTTTGGCTTCGGAGAGTTTGTCCTGCGTAATCCAGAGACTGGTGANCCTGTNGGNACAATNCGNTCNGTCAATGANTTNCAGAAGCGNATNTTCTCGATTCCCGATGAGGTGCTGTACTATCACTGCAGGCGCAACGAGGTGTCGCGATGGCTGTACTCGCGTGCCATGTTCCCGATAGCAGANGTGCTTAAAGCGCATCAATTCACGTCGATAAGTGAGGCTCCGGCTGTTAAGCAGCTTATATTTGACCTTGTGGTGAAATACCGCAAGATGAAGAACCGCGGAGTNGTGGCGGTGTTCCGCAAGGATCGTTTCGACCATTATTCCAATTTTGCGCGTATCGGTCAAGGGTCGCTTGGCGGTAAAGGACGTGGCCTTGCATTTGTNGACTCCATCATTAAGAAACATCCGGTTTTCGACAACTTCGACGGGGTTACGATTTCNATTCCGCGCACAGTTGTCATCTGCACAGATATATTCGATGAGTTCATGACTGCCAATGATCTTTATCCGTTGGCACTCAGTGATGCTCCCGATGCCGAAATACTTGAACGCTTCCTCAAGGCACGTCTGCCNGAGAGTCTGCGTGAAGATCTGATGGCACTCTTCGATGTAGTTGACCGTCCNTTGGCGGTGAGAAGTTCGAGCTTGCTTGAAGACTCGCATTATCAGCCCTTTGCAGGTATATACTCCACTTATATGATACCGCGGGTGAAGGACCGCAATGTGATGCTGCGTCTGCTCACCGATGCAATAAAAGGAGTTTATGCTTCAGTATTTTTTGCTGACAGCAAGGCTTATATGACTGCAACTTCCAATGTGATCGACCAGGAGAAGATGGCGGTGATCATTCAGGAGGTTGTGGGTCGTGAATGGCTCGGATATTATTTCCCGTCGTTCTCTGGTGTGGGACGCTCGCTTAACTATTATCCCATCAACAATGAAGAACCNGAGGACGGTGTGGTGGAAGTTGCCGCCGGTCTCGGAAAATATATAGTCGATGGCGGTCTTTCGTTGCGTTTCTCGCCGCGTCATGCCAGGAAAGTGCTTCAGACCTCAACGCTTGACCTCGCTTTGCGTGACACGCAGCGTAAGCTGTACGCTCTTAACATGAACGAAGATGCGACAGGTGAGTTTAAGACCGACGATGGTTTCAATATTGTGAAGCTGCCGGTGCAGGACTTTGCCGGGACTGGGGCTCTCAGATACATTGTATCTACTTATGACTCACGTGACCAGATGCTTCGTGACAGCGACGAAGGACGTGGACGTAGGGTTGTGACTTTCGCCAATATGCTGTCACACGGTGCATTGCCCCTCGCTCCTGCNCTCGATCTCATGCTTCACACAGGGCAGGATGCCATGCAGCGACCTGTCGAGATTGAATTTGCCGGACTTGTAGCACCTCCCGGTAGCCCGACCAAGGGACACATCTATTGGCTACAGATACGTCCGATAATAGACCGCAAGGATCTTGTTGATGATTCTATTCTTGATATTCCTGATGACCAGCTTCTGCTGAAGAGCACCCTTGCGCTTGGCCATGGAAATATCGAGAATGTAGATACAATCATCTATGTGCGTCCAGAGAATTTCGATTCGTTCCACAATCCGGATCTTGCGATTGAAATTGAGAAATTAAACCGCGACTACCTTGAAAGAGGTGAAGGATATGTGCTTATTGGTCCCGGCCGCTGGGGCTCGAGTGACTCCGCTCTTGGCATACCGGTAAAGTGGCCTGATATTTCGGCTGCNCGACTGATTGTGGAAGCGTCGCTCAACAATTATCGNATTGAGCCGAGTCAGGGAACTCACTTCTTTCAGAATCTCACTTCATTTGGAGTTGGATATTTCACNGTTGATCCGTCGGAGAAAGGTGGGGGAATATATGACTACGGCTATCTGGATGCCTGTCCTGCCATATATGAGTCAGAGAGGTTGCGTGTTGTTAAATTCCCGCACCCGCTGGTTATCGGCATAAACGGACGCAAAGGTGCCGGAATAGTGATGAAACCTGAAAAACCTGTAATACCTGCCTCTATATGAGTATAATCAACGGAATGCTTCGTGCCTTAGGATTTGGCGGAAGCAATGAGGATGACGAAGAATTGGATCTTTCGGCAGAGGTGGCAACCCAACCCGGAGAAGCTGGAGATGTGGAGCAGTCATTACAGGCCGCTGAAACAGAGGAAGCCTCAGAGGGGGGGCAGGAGGAACCGGAGATTATTACGGCAGTTGACAACAATGGCACGGCGCGTCCGGACAAATGTAATGGAGAAGGCGATAATGGTCTTAATGCTAAGGCTCTATTTGACGGCGTAGTGGANGTGCTGAATAGTAATCTCCCTCTTTATCTTCGTGAATGCCTTGACAATGAGGAGCAGTGCCGTTTTATTTATGAACGTCTTGATGAGAATCTGCGCGGTTTTATAGCCGGAGTAGCCCGTAGGGAGGCAGAGAAGGCCAACCGTCGGTGGGCTTCGGAAAAGAAAAAACTTTTCAAACAGGTGAATGAGGCTGCCGAGCAGATCGCTCATGCTACGGAACGTGCATCAAAGGCTGAGGAAAAAGCTTTGAGTGCCGACCGCCAGAAACGCGCAATGACGCAACGTACGACCGATCTTGAGAGGCGGGTAGCACGATTGCAGGCTGAAATTGAACAGTATGACCTCGAAAAGAACAGTCTGCTTAACAAGCTCAGAGTTGCTGAGGTGCATACCGGCCACAGCACAGATTCTGATTTAGCAGTACAGCCTGAGAAAGTGGTGTCTGATAAGGTTGCCGAAGATCTGGAAGCTGCCAAGGCTGAAATAGAGGAGCTCAAGACAAAACTTGAAGAAGCTAATAAGTCGCTTGAGGTTGTCGGTGAAATTCAGCGCCAGGTGCAGAATGTAGAAGAAATGAAGAAGCGCAAGAATGCGCGGATCAAGGAACTTAAGGCTGAAAACACGCAGTTGCGCACGGCTCTTGAAGCCATGAAAAAAGCAATGGCGACTGCTGACAATGCGCCACATCCTTTGGCTGAAAATGCCGCTAAGGAAACTCCGGATGAAAAAAAAGAGGGAGTCATTGACATGACGCAGGANTCTGTTCCGACTCAGGAGCCTGATGCTACAGGTGTCTCGGCTGCCATTGCTGATGANATGGACATGATCGCGGCAATTTCAGGGAGCGATGCAATGAGNGGAATAGATGAACCGATTGTCGTTGCAAAAAAGAANCGTAAACCACGTGCCCGCAAGCCCAAGCTTGTGGCGATAGATCAGTCTATATCGGAAAGCGAATGGCTGCTNTCGTCATCCCCNGTCCCTCCACAGGAGATCTCTATGTCGGGGTTCGGCTATCAGGAACCGCCACGGCGTAACATGCCTCCCGACAATCCTGCTCAAATGTCACTTTGGTAGAAAAACAAAATAACACGATAAAACCCGATGAAACTCAAACATCTTGCAGTTGTAGCAGCGCTTTTGGCCGCACCATGTGCGGTTGCTCAGGCTCCGGGCATACTTCCTGGTATAGCCGATTATACAACAAATGTTCAGCGCCCCAAGGCCCCAGCACATTTCACGTATATGCCCGATGGGGAGAGCTATCTTCTACTTACTGAACGCGGTACGAAAATCGTGAAATATGACACCGCGACTGGTAAGGAATTGGAGACGATTCTCGACGTGTCACATACACGCGAATCTACGATATCAGCCGTAAGAGGTTTCTCGCTGAGCTCCGATGGTAAGAAAATGCTGGTGTATGAAAAGGCAGATCCGGTGTGGCGTTATTCAATCAGGGCACAATATTATGTATTTGAGATCGGACGTAATATACTGACTCCGCTTTCAACCGAACACGCTTTGCAGGAGTCTCCGATGTTCTCGCCCGACGGTCGTATGGTGGCTTTTGTCTCGGACAATAATATCTATCTTAAAAAGCTTGATTTCAATACTATCACAGCTGTAACGACCGATGGTAAAGTGAATGAGATTATCAACGGTATTCCTGACTGGGTTTATCAGGAGGAATTCAGCACGGCTGTTTCNATGGCATGGTCGCCTGACAACACTACTCTTGCTTATCTGAAATACAATGAGAGCAAGGTNCCTATGTTCACTTTCTCGCTCTATGAAGGTGTTTGTCCGCAGAAAACNGAGTATGAGCTTTACCCCGGAATGTTTACTTACAAGTATCCTCTCCCCGGTGTGCAGAATTCGGTTGTGACGCTTCACGCATTTGACGTAGATACCCGCAAGACAAAAGATATTACGTTTGAAGACAAGACTATAGAGTATATCCCGCGCATACGCTACGGNGGNAATGATTCAGGACGTCTGATTGTGGCTACCCTCAATCGTGACCAGACCCGCATGGAACTATACTCGGTAAATCCCAAATCGACTGTCATCAAGTCTATTCTGGTAGAGAAGAGCAACGCATGGATTATCCCTGAAACNTACGAGAACCTGACACTTAACGACGAGTCGTTTGTCGTGTGGTCAACTCGCTCAGGCTTCACTCATCTCTATGAGTATAGTTACTCNGGTGCTCTCACACGCACCATCACTTCAGGCAACTGGGATGTGACGGCNTATTACGGNAGTGACGCACTTGGAAATCACTATTACCAGTCAACTCAGTGTGGTGCCATCAACCGCGTGGTTGCCAAAGTGGATAAGAAAGAAAAGGTAACTCTTCTCTCAGCTGACAAGGGAAGCGCTTCNGCTACATTCTCACCTGCACGCAACTATTTCGTGCTGAGTCAGAGCTCGGCAACACAAGCCCCGCGTTACACTCTTTACAACAATAAACTTAAAGAAATGCGTGTGCTTGTGGATAACAGCGATGTCACCAACTACTATGCCGCTATGCCCAAAAAGGAGTTCATCACCGTTCCGGGTGCCAGTGGCGAGCAGCTTAATGCATATATCATCAAGCCTGTCAACTTCAACGCATCAAAGAAATATCCTCTTATAGTCACACAGTACAGTGGTCCCGGTTCATCATCGGTTACCGACTCGTGGGGCGTGGACTGGCAGCTGTATGCAGTTGTTGAGCAGGGCTACATTGTGGCATGTGTTGATCCGCGCGGAACAAACGGCCGCGGCTATGATTTCATGACTTCGGTCTACTGCCATCTCGGTGTCAATGAGACGGCTGATCAGTGTGCTGCAGCCCGCTATTTCGCAACGCTTCCCTATATTGACGGAACGAAGATGGGTATCACCGGCTGGAGCTACGGCGGCTATGAGACACTGATGAGCGTATCGGCTCCCGACAGCCCGTTTGCAGCAGGTGTGGCGATTGCTCCTGTCACTTCGTGGCGTTACTATGACTCTATCTACACAGAGCGCTACATGCTCACTCCCCAACAGAACCCCGACGGCTATAAGACATCATCGCCCGTGAATCTCACTCCCAATATGAATGCCAAGCTTCTTGTCATGAGCGGTACTGCTGATGATAATGTGCATTTCTCAAACACTGTTGAGTACATGGCACGTCTGCATGGCGCGGGTAAACTCTGCAACCTGATGATTTTCCCCAACAAGGATCATAGCATCTACGGTTGCAACTCACGTGAACTGGTCTACAGTAATCTGATCCATCATTTCAATCAGGCTTTCGGCAAATAATCATTGTGCCGGGAGATACTGAAATGATTATATACAAACTTTGAATCTGACAACGTGTCGACAATAGAACAACGAAAGCAACGGGTCACGGCAGGCATCTTCGGGATGCTTGCCACGTGGACGATATCGGTATTGGCGCTTGAAACGGCAATACTTCTGGCCTATGTGGTCAACAAAATGTGGCTGCCATTATTTCTTATCGGAATATATCTGATCAAGAACTATCTTCTTCACACCTCCTATCTTCCTGTGCCGCGCAGCAATCGTGTGGCATCGGCTGTGGGGACAGCCCTCGTGCTTTCGGCTATTGTCATGGTTGCTATTATATGGATTGGTGATAGTTGGGAACCNANNTGGATAAAGCCTCAGCCACGTAACAGTGCCATNCCTTATATTTCGATTCTCATTGTCGCACCGATGATGGCTATGACCACATTCTGGCAGAGATGGTGTCGCCCGAGTTTCGCGGCGAGAGAGAAATATCGNGTGAAAATAGGAACNTACGCCGAGCGTGACTTTCTGGANCANCTCTACATGCAGGAGTCTTCGTTGCAGCTTGAGACGTTGTTTGGCATATCAGTATTGGTAGGAACAGCTGACTGGGTGTACTATTTCAAATATTACATCAATGTCAATATCAATTCTCCTGATACATTCTTCTTTGTGATAGTGCCTTCTGTCCTACTTGCAGTGTCGTGGGTGTATTTCCTTCACCGTTACCGTGGTATGTGGGTTCATTACTGTCACAATGAGGAGCTTGATAATAAGAGCGGCTTCTATACCGAGGTGCGTTTCATTATTGTTGCAGGTGATCATCTGTATCTTACCCCCCANTCGCCTTTCATGCCTGCTGATACTCCCGTGAAATGCCGTCTGCCGATCACGCCCGAGTATGAGGACTATACTGCCTATACACAGTTTGTGTCGCTTGCAGGTGTCAAGCCGGTGAAGATACGCTTCGCCTATTCCAATGAAAATATGCTTACGCTGTCCAATGTGCTGCATTATATCTGTTTCTTTGATTCAGAAGAACAGCTGAAGGATATAAAGACTCCGGGCGAACTATACAGTATAGATGAAGTGTGGCGCATGGTGAAGAATGGTGATGCATCTCCTGTGCTTGAATCGGAATTGCGGCGTATATATACGGTTGCAGTTACGTGGAAGACTTACTCTCCTACGGGTTCAAGGCTGTATGCTATACGCAACTATCGCCCTACGTTCCGACTCCGTGATCTTCATAAATGGGAGGTGGATTACAACGACAAGAACTGGCTTGCGGTGGCTGCTGTGAATCAGGATAAGCCTTTTTGGCATGTACGCCGGCTTTGGCGTAAGCTATTCGGAAGCATAAAATGACAGCTTCCGCTGACAACCGGGCATCGCTTATTGCGGTAGTGGGTGCGACTGCCACGGGCAAAACCCGTCGTGCCGTCGCTATTGCACGCAGGACAAATGGGGAGATACTCAGTGCGGACTCGCGTCAGGTCTACCGTCGCATGGATATAGGCACAGGAAAAGATCTTGAGGAGTATGGAGATGTGCCGGTACATCTTGTCGACGTGTGCGAGCCGGGAGAAAAGTATAATCTGCATCGTTTCCTGCAGGATTACAACAGGGCATTGTTGGACGTGAGACAGCGCGGACACATGCCGGTTGTGTGCGGAGGAAGCGGTATGTATGTGGAAGCGGCTCTTAACAGGCTGTGTCTGCCTGAAGTGCCGAGAAACGAAGCTTTGAGACAAACGCTCGCCGGACTTAATTTGCCAGAGCTTACCAAGATTCTGTCGGGCATGAAAGCCCTGCATAACACTACGGATGTCGATACAGTTGAACGGGCATTACGCGCGATAGAGATCCAGAGTTACTACAAGGAACACCCTGAGGAGAACTTCGGATCGAAGACTGACCCGGAGAAGGATGCACTGATTATCGGAATAGATATAGACCGTGATATGCGGCGGAGCCGTATAGATGAGCGTCTGTCACGACGTTTCGAAGCCGGAATGACGGCGGAAGTCGAGGGACTTCTTGCTGAAGGAATAGATCCGGAGAGCCTTATTTATTACGGTCTTGAATATAAGTGGCTGACGCTATTTGTTACAGGTCAGATCACGCGCACAGAGATGGAGGAAGGCTTGAGGATTGCCATACATCAGTTTGCAAAGCGGCAGATGACATGGTTTCGTGGGATGGAGCGGCGCGGACACACTATACATTGGTTGCCGTGGGATATGAANGATGATGATTTTGTGAACAGTGTGCTAACTCTTGCTCGTTTATGAATGGCAAGGCGTTGGGGTTNCTGTGTATCCTNCTTNTTTNCTGTCACTCGATAGGATCGGCGCAGACNATTCTCAGTAAGGAGGAGACATTGGCGATACACGCCNACGGGGAAGGNAGTGGCGTAGAAGTGGAGATTACGGCGGGNCTGAAAGGTGATCGCCAACGCCGTGGNATGAGCCCGGCACGGTGGGGGCTCATGTGGAGTGATACTGCCGGCAATACCGACAGTATTATCTTTCAGTNGGGGAATACTGATTTCGGTATGGAGGGCGACAGACGTTTCCTGAGAGTGAGATCGGGCGATGTGATCAGTGAATACGCCGAACNGCATCCTGGTCAGGAGACTNTATATGTNTCNGTNAGTTTTGATAGTAAAGAAGCGGTGTGGTGTNTTGCGCAAGATAGAGTGATGGGGCGTGGACGACGTTTGTTGTCTACGGCTGCAGACGCTGANTCACTGAAGATCTTTACATCAGTGCGTGACCTGTCGATAGAAAGGCTNGCGGCTAAAAAGACTTTGGATTTTGCCACTGATGGCATGACTCCTTTCAGAACGGCTGATGATATTTTGAAAGCTGATGATATCACGATGTCGCCGGCAGGGGTGTGGCGTTATCTTGATCGTGATAACGATCCGNCATGGAGCAGACCGGGAGGGAAATATACTCTCGGCATCGTAAGAGATGAGAATGAAGATGATTTATGGACTATCGTCTATTTAGGCGGTGCGGTAACTAATTCTGACCGCTGGATNCCAGGCATGTGCAAAGGAAGCCTTAAAGGGAGTGGCTTTCTTCGTGATTTCAACCTGAGCTGGATTGATTCAATGTATGGTGNCCTGGATGAAGATGATGAGTGCAGTGCCGCACTTAGNGATGACGGCCAGATACTNACACTTCGCTTCCCGCTGGACAAGGCTACTTTAAGGTTCGCGCGAGAGCTTTGACAAAGTTTGACGGCTGGGTAATTGTTCCGGTGGCTCTGTCGTAGACAACCGAAGTATCAAGCATGATGACGGAATATTGCCCNTTGTCGACCACCACGCTGTAGACCTTATCTACGGCTTCAAGCCCCTGAATGTACTCGTAGAGATCAGGNGGTAGNTGGTCAAAAAGNAATATCTGTGGCAGAGTAGCACCGTAGCCTACCACTGAAGTCCACTGTCCTGATGGTGTGAATGTNACGGAAGGNCCGTTTTTCACGCGTATGATACAGCTTTCNGGAGTAAGTTCGGCAGTGGTGTAGGCACGTGCCGGAAAATAATCCGACATGAATTTTGAAATATATGCNTCGGTCTTATCATCTCCCCATGACTCCTCGGAAGAAGTAGTGGCGCATGCCCCGACAAAAAGTATCAGGGCTATGGATGAAAGCCATTTGANAATTCGTAGTTTCATAACGCCAAGTTTCATAGAGTGTAATGTCCGGATTGCTTAGANAGTTGTGCGNGTTCGGAATTGTAATATTAACGTTTTTAAGTTAAAACACGCTGGCCTTTAACGGGTTTCATCGGTTTTTACATCTTTATAACAAATCACTTACAAAAAGAGTTTTATGTACTGTTACAAAAAAATATCGCATTTGGAAGGGCAATGATCTGATTATAAATAAATAAAGTTTGAAAATTAAATCTTTGAGACATTAACTATACAATGCTGTAGCTTGCGTGGAGATTAACAATTTAGCTAATAATTTTGTATAGGTAAGTATAACCGAAAGTTATAGAGAAATGAAAACGATAGTCGTAATAGAGTCTAACGGAGATTTGTTTCGCCGCATAAACAATAATTATGCGTCGCAGGGATATAATGTGGTTTGTTGCACGACAATGCTTGATGCTTTATCGGTACCTGCGTCAGATATTTCATTTCTTGCTATCGATCCGCTTGCACTTGGTGAAGGTGAGGCAATATCCTATATCGAGTCTCTGAAGATGCGCAACTCATCGTCGAAGGTGCTTCTTTGCGTAGAAAAGGATGACTATGATTCGATGGCAGAAGCTCTGAACGCCGGAGCCGACGACTATATTGTAGGACCTTTCGACGATAAGACCTTTATAGCACACATTGACGCTATGNTTGTTTAGTCCATGTGCTAAAAATATCAGACCTGATTGCCTTATTTGCACAACAGGGGTGGTAAGTAACCTAAAACTTACTTAAATTTGTGCAAAATAAAAAATAATAAGAGAATGTCTTTGATCACAACCCGCAATCAGGGATATATAAGGGTAGCTGCTTGCACGCCGCATGTGGCTGTCGGAGATGTGGATTTCAATGTCAGGGATATCCTGGAAAATGTGAAGCGGCTTGATGCTCTCGGTGTTGAGCTGGCTGTTTTTCCGGAATTGTCGGTTACCGGGTACACATGCGCTGATCTGTTTCACNCGCGTATTCTGATAGATGAAGCGCAGAGCGGAATCGAAACACTCTGCCNCGAGACAGCATCGCTGGATATCGCATTTGCNGTAGGTGCACCGCGTGAGCGTGACGGACGACTGTTNAATGCCGGTGTTCTGATTCATCGCGGNAAGATCGTACTTGAAAGTGANAAGACATTCATTCCTAATTACGACGAGTTTTATGANCGCCGCTTCTTCACTCCCTCGGNTCAGGAGGATATTGTCCTTTATGAGTTGAACGGCGTTAAGGTCGGTATTGAAATCTGCGAGGATTTATGGACACCTGTGCCGGTATCGTCGCGTCTGGCGCTTGCCGGAGCTGATGTTGTGCTGAATTTGTCNGCCTCAGATGACATTACGGGAAAGTACGACTACCTGCTTGAGCTTATAAAGCAACAGTCGGCACGATGTGTGTGCGGATATGTATATGCTTCAGCCGGATTCGGAGAGTCGTCGACCGATCTTGTGTTTGACGGTAAATGTNTTGTTGCAGAAAATGGAGCTATCCTATCGGTGAGTGAGCGATGGCAGAATGATGGATGTGANGNNGTGGCTGACNTAGATGTTGAGCAATTGCGCCGTGACCGACTGCACAAAGGCACGTTCTATGAAGCTAAGTCAATGCTNTNCAAGTAAGCCTGTNGAGGTAGTGGAAACTGTGGGGGGAGGATTCATTTCTTCATCGTGTGAAAACTACGACGGAAAGCTGATGCGTCCGATTCCGAGGCGTCCGTTTGTGCCGTCGGACACCGATAATCGCAGCCGTCGATGCAATGAGATTGTGAGCATTCAGGTTGCCGGTCTTGCAAAACGTCTGCATCACACACATTGCCGCTCGCTTGTCGTGGGGGTGTCGGGTGGACTTGACTCTACACTTGCGCTTCTTGTCGCACGGCGTGCTTTTGACCGCCTCGGGCTTGATCCGAAGGGTATTATCGCAGTGACGATGCCAGGTTTCGGCACAACGGGACGCACCTACAATAACGCGGTTGATCTTGCCTCGATACTTGGAGTGTCGCTGCGTGAAATCTCGATAGTGCCTGCCGTAGAGCAGCATTTCAAGGATATAGGGCATGACCCGGAGGTGCATGACGTAACATACGAGAATTCGCAGGCTCGTCAACGCACACTTCTGCTGATGGATATTGCCAACCAGTCTGGAGGTATGGTGCTCGGAACGGGTGATCTGTCGGAGCTTGCACTCGGTTGGGCGACTTACAACGGTGACCACATGTCGATGTACGGGGTTAATGCCGGAGTGCCGAAAACTCTTGTAAGGCATCTTGTAGAATGGTTTGCCTACGAAGCTCCTGCCGATAGCGATCTGCGCAGAGTGCTTCTTGATATTGCTGCGACTCCTGTCAGTCCGGAACTTTTACCGCCTACGGCGGGGGGCGACATAGCGCAGGTAACCGAGGATCTTGTAGGGCCATACGAGCTGCACGATTTTTTCCTGTATCACACGTTGCGTTTCGGCTCNCGGCCGTCAAAGATTTTCCGTCTTGCGCGTCAGGCGTTTGACGGAGATTTCACAGATGCGGTGATACTGAAGTGGATGCGGGTATTCTACCGGCGTTTTTTCGCCCAGCAGTTCAAGCGTTCATGTTTGCCCGACGGCCCGAAAGTGGGAAGTGTGTGTCTGTCGCCGCGTGGTGACTGGCGTATGCCGTCGGACGCATCGTCGGTTCTGTGGCTTAAGGAGATGGATGAGCTTGACTCTAAATATCTGGCGAAGTGAGATGAGTGCGCGTGCAATGCTTCTCGCTGTGGCGATACTGGTTGCAATTCCTATGGCTGCCCAGGATCCGGAATGGGCACGAGGTCTTTGCGGTGAGGCACTTAAAGAGGCGGTGAAAGCGCATTGCTCTCCTGTCAACACGTTGGCTGATTCTGAATTATGGAGTGCGCTGCTGAGGATTGAGAGTGTAAAGGAGGGGGAGGTTGTCAATCGGTTTGGTGGAGATAATTTCCTTACTTCCAACGGGTCAGCTGCTGCGGGTGTAACGAAGATGCTGATTGCCGATAAAAGTTGGTGGATGCCTGATTATGCGTTGCGGTCGGTCTATACTAACGATCTGCATGTGAATTTTGTGTGTGATGAGGTGGTCCTTGATGCGCGTCGGGATTATATGCCTGGTGAACCGAGTGGTAAGGTTCTCTATGACGGTGGCACATGGAAAACGGGTGAGGATGCACTGGAACAAGGAGTATGGTCATTTCCAGAGGGCTATGGTGGTGAGCTTGCGCGTGCCATGCTATATGCGGCTTGTGTCTATCCTGCTGATCTATGGGTTGGTGGAGGAGCGGTGTTTATGGAGCCGGGGAGTTATCCGTCGCTATCGGTTGCGGCTATAAGAATGTTGCTGGAAGCGCATGATACTGAGGCTCCTACAGAGAGGGAGAGGGAGCGTTGCGAGCGGGTCAGCGAGTTGCAGGGAAATGATAATCCATTTGTGAAATGGCCTGATTTAGTGACGCATATATGGGGCGATAAGAAAGATATACCTTATTGCAGCATTGAAGACTCCAGTTCAGAAGGGGCTGATAATGAAGGAGAAGGAGATGACGAAGTTGTGCTGACTCCTTTGCGTGGAATCTATACGCATGCCGACAAAACGGTTGATCTCGTATCGCCTTATGTTCCCGATGATGCCTCGTGGACTATTGATGGTGAGAAGGTTGAGGGACGGCAGATTTCTGTGTCGGATCTGTTGCCCGGCAAACATGAGCTAAAATTTGAATCAGCGGGTTTGCGGGGAAAAATAGTAATTCTTATCGCGGATTAAGTGACATGAGGAGCATTTTAATAGCGTTTGCGACGGTTGTGATGATAGGGATGGCATCGTGTGACGATGGCTCGCGAAGGGAAGCCGATGACCACAACGGTCGCGAGGAGCGTCCGGTGACACCGGTTTTGCCCGACGGTACTCATGTTGATGATGAGGATATGAAACAACTTTCAGATACCTCAACGAGATTTTCGGGATTGGGTGTGACGCTTGTCTATGGTGAACCGGGCGTGCTTATGGTGGAGGATGGCGAGTCGGTCGTGCTTCGTGATCTTAGTGAGGGAGGTCATTATGCGCGCTTTGCTGTTAAGGTGCGGGGCATGGAACTCGATGGACGCACTGTGGGTAGTGATGCTGTGATGATAGGCGAGGAGAATGGTGTGCAGTGGTGGCGTGCTGTAACAGAAGATAAATCACGGGTTTATTTTGTTGTTAGTAAATATTAACACAATTTCGCGGCGCAGGGGGTTGACGGCGGCACAAAAAAGCACTATCTTTGCAGTACTGAAACACCGCGGGGTGGAGCAGTGGTAGCTCGTTGGGCTCATAACCCAAAGGTCGTAGGTTCGAGTCCTGCCCCCGCCACAAAGAACCAACCGAAAGGCCGAAGCAAGCGATTGCCCGGCCTTTTCTCTCATTTATAATTGTCGACAGATGCAGATTGATATCTCACAGTTGAGTGCTGAAGCGGTGCAGGCGCGTTCACGCTTCGGGATTGTGGGGAATGACAGTATGCTTAATGCTGCCATAGAGCGGGCATTGCGTGTGGCTCCTATCGACCTGTCGGTGCTTGTGACCGGAGAGAGCGGCTCTGGCAAGGAGTTTTTTCCGCGAATAATTCATGCTTTCAGTCCGCGCAAGCATGCAAAGTATATAGCAGTGAACTGCGGTGCTATTCCCGAAGGTACGATCGACTCGGAGCTTTTCGGGCATGAGAAGGGGGCTTTTACCGGTGCCGTGGCAACGCGCAAAGGATATTTTGAAGAAGCCGACGGCGGTACGATTTTTCTTGACGAGGTCGCCGAACTGCCGCTTACGACTCAGGCACGCCTGCTCAGGGTGCTTGAAAGCGGAGAGTTTATCAAGGTGGGTTCGTCGACGGTGCAGAAGACCGACATAAGAGTGGTTGCAGCAACAAATGTCGATATGCTGAAGGCTGTGAGAGAGGGACGGTTCAGGGAGGACCTTTACTACAGGCTCTCGACGGTGCAGATTGCAGTGCCTCCATTGCGTGAACGCGGTCTTGACATTGTGATGCTCGCTATACATTTCGCCCGCGATTTCGCCCAGCGTTACCGCATACCACCTGTGGCGTTCAACGAGAGCGCCCGTCACGCTCTGCTTGGCTATCAGTGGCCGGGCAATGTCAGACAGCTTAAGAATGTGGTGGAGCAGATCGCTCTTTTCGATGCAGGAAAAGAGATTGATTCGGCGATTGTGGATCATTATCTGCCTGCACACACGGCAGGGGAGTTCTCGCCTGTGACATTGCATGACGCTCCGTCGCGTTATGATCATGAAAGGGAAATGCTNTTCGGGATGATCCTGAAACTCCAGCATGAACTCGATGAATTGCGTGGTGAACTCAGGGAAGCACGTGGCGCGACCGAGCAGCAACAGGCTCATCGTGGAGGCTTCAGGCATCCGATCGTGGACGTCAGAGCCGATGANGTCGACAATGTACAGTGTGAGCCTGTNGGTGANTCTTCGGAACCTGTGACACAGGCATTGGCTCACTACCGGCATTATGAGACTGCACTTCCGGTAGGATCTCCGGCTCAGGCTGCACCGGAACAAATCTCGGAAAAGGAGATGATCGAGAGAGCGCTCGAACGCCATGCTGGTCGCCGCAAGGCTGCTGCNGCCGAGCTAAACATATCGGAGCGTACGCTCTACAGAAAAATAAGGGAATACGGGATAGAATAATTAAGAGATGGTGAAGACACTGATCGCATANTACCGGAAAATGAACCGAGGGAAAATCGCTCTGCCGCTTGTGGCGGCACTGGCGGTGGGTNTGCTTGCTCTCACGGCATGCAGNATTAGCTATAAGTTCAACGGTGCGGCACTTGATTATTCGATCTACAAGACGATACATGTGTCGGAGTTCCCGATACGCGCCGCGCTGGTTTATCCTCCGCTTCAGCAGACGTTTGAGAATGACCTGCTGGACTATATAAACCGCAATACGCGTCTGCGCACTACCGATGGAAATTCTGACCTGGTGCTTGAAGGTGAAATCACAGGCTACTCGTTGACTCCTCAGGCTGTGACGGAAAATGCTCTCGCTTCGCAGACGAGACTCACTATCACCGTCAGAGTGAAATACACTGACACCAAAAAGGAGGGTAATGATGTGGATCAGTCGTTCTCGGCCTATAGAGACTTTGACAGCTCGCTGCTTCTGACTGATGTGCAGGATGATCTGTGCAGTCAGATATCAAAAGAGCTGGTCGATCTTATTTTCAACGCCACACTCGGAAACTGGTAAGGAAGAAACAGGAAACGAGATGAAAGAGTTGACACGGTATCAGACGGAACTTGCAAGCGGCATATTGAATGGCGCCCGTCCGCTGTGCGGTGCCGACGAAATGCTCGGGCTGCTTGATGCCGCTCCCTATCTATCGTCGCTGGCACTTGTGTGGCTGCGGCGTTCATGTGAGGAATATGGGGATGTTGCCGACGAGAAGATGCGTGAGGGGCGCCGCGAAATAGCGCGTAAGGCTGTTGCGACTATGCCAGTGCAACCGTCGGAGTCGCTGTATCGTTTAGCCGGACTTGCTAATGGCGATTTCGACGCGGAATCGTTCTACCCGCCCGCCAAAGCGCAGGAAACTCCTACGACAACCGACACGATCGACAAATTTCTGTCGACCTATACCGCCTCGGACCGCGATGAGGTGGCGATGATAGAAAAGCTGATTTTTAATCCGGTTCCCGACTACGCTTCGGTGCTTGCCGAGCAGGAGAGTCACAGTCTGCCTGACCCAGACGAGGCTCCTGCGGGTTCGGCCGACGCACTTATCAACTCCTTTATCCTTAAAAATCACGACAAGGATGCCCCGCGGATTGAGCCGGAAGTGACGGATGTGGCTTCGCGCCCATTGGTCGTGCCGCCTCCTGTGGCCGACGGACGCCCGGTGACTCCGCCTCCTCCGCCTCGTGATGACAGCACCCTGAGGGAGAGTCTTGCCAAATTTTACATAAAACGCAAGCGCTACAGGCAGGCTTATGAAATAATTGAGCAGTTAAATTTGAATTATCCCGAAAAAAATATTTACTTTGCCCCCCAATTGAGATTTCTCGCCAAGTTGATAGCCAATGAAGAGGCGCGGCGGAAGCGGGAAGGCAAGTCATCAGAATAAACAATAAAAAATTATCGCGTAAATCACCGATTTTAACAATGAATGCTGTTATAATTATCCTCACCGTCCTTGTGTCGATACTGCTCATCGCAGTAGTACTTGTGCAGAAATCAAAAGGAGGCGGTCTTGCATCCAATTTCTCAGGTTCCAACCAGATTATGGGCGTAAGACGCACCAATGATTTTATCGAAAAAGCTACCTGGACACTTGGCGGTGCCATCGCAGTTCTCTCGATTCTGGCAGTATGGCTTGCTCCCAGCAGCCAGCCTACCGGCGCACGTGTTAAGAACGCTGCTCCTGTAGAGACTTCGGCTCCCGAATTCCCCACTCCTGCTGCTTCGGAGCTTCCCGTTCAGGCTCCCGCCGATGCTGAAGCACCCGCGGCAGAAACTCCTGCGGCCGAGTAACTTTCACGCATTTCGCATAGAGAATTAAAAGAAATTTGACAAGACCTCCCTCCGTTTCACCGGGGGAGTGTTTTGTCTTTTTTTTTCTTGTTAAACTGAAAAAAAATGTCGACAAATACAACTGACAATCTGCGTAAGGTGACTACCCGTACCTTTGCTGAGATGAAGAAAAATGGCGAGAAGATCGCGATGCTCACGGCCTACGACTACACCACGGCCAGGATCGTTGATCAGGCAGGCATGGATGCGGTGCTTGTGGGTGACTCGGCGGCCAATGTGGTGTGCGGTCACTCGACCACACTGCCCATTACGCTTGATCAGATGATTTTTCTTGCTTCTTGCGTGAATCGCGGACTTGAGCGTGCTTTGCTGGTGGTCGACATGCCTTTCGGATCATATCAGGGTGACGAGAAGGTTGCGCTCGCCTCGGCCATTCGCATCATGAAGGAGAGCGGGGCTGCCGCTGTCAAGATCGAAGGTGGCGAAGAAATCGCCGGTACTATCGGGCGTATAGTGTCGGCCGGTATCCCGGTTATGGGACATCTTGGTCTCACTCCGCAGTCCATCAATCAGCTCGGCACTTACGGTGTGCAGGGTAAGGGAGATGCCGCAGCTGAGAAGCTGATGATGGATGCTCTTGCGCTACAGCAGGCAGGTTGCTTTGCAATTGTGCTTGAGAAAATACCGGCAGCTCTTGCAACCAAGGTTTCTCATGCTCTTGATGTACCGACTATAGGTATCGGTGCGGGCAATGGTTGTGATGGTCAGGTGCTTGTCGTTCAGGACATGCTTGGCATGAACAAGGGCTTCTCTCCCAAGTTTCTTAGAAAGTATGCCGATCTTAACAATGTGATGACTAGCGCGCTGCAAGCTTACGTGAGCGATGTGAAAAGCGGTGATTTCCCATCGGTATCGGAGGCTTATTAAAATTTAACTTGCATAATAGGCGACATATAATTATATTTGTCGCCTACTTCGCAAGAAGCCGTTTCTCAAAAAGGGGCTGACTGGTTTTGACAGCGTGAAGAAACGGTGCAGTAAGCATGCAGAGCAATGATGGCCACGCTCTTTAAACAGAGACATCAGCAAGTTAATTGGCGAAAATAACTACGCTCTTGCTGCCTGATCGAAGAACAGTAGATCACGCTTAATCGCCGCAACAGTTGCAGCGACAAGACATTGCCCGATTGTCCTTTTTCCGAGACGGATCGAATCGGCAGTGCAGGTAAATCGGAAATAGGTCAGACCGGCCCCGCGGCCTGACCGAAATAACAGGGGATAAGGATGAGGTTGGTTGTCTTTGGCCTGCCTCGTCACGAAAACCAAGTAAAGACTAAGCATGTAGAAAGCTCATTGATTCCACGTTTGGACGAGGGTTCAAGTCCCTCCAGCTCCACTCAAGTATCTAATATTAAGATATTTATTAAAACGTTTGATTTCCCCGAAAGTAAGGAAAATCAGACGTTTTTCGTTTTCCGTTCCGCTCGATTTCATTTACGAACAAGTAAGACTTGACAGTTGATGTGACCGCCATAAATTGGAGCTAAGTTTCCGCGCCGGTAAAAACGGACATCAAAACATTCTTTGCAGAGCAAAGCGCTAAAGCGATTAGGCTCCTGAATACTCACTGAAAATGATTAACTTTGCATATGGAAATAATCAGATGTTACGAAAATGAATACCCAGCACTCGTTGAGATATGGGAGCGTTCTGTTAAGGCGACACATGCCTTTCTCTCAGATGAAGATTTCAACAAAATAAAGAAGGCTCTTATCCCGAATTATTTTCCTAAAGTAAATCTCTATGCCCTCACGGATAGTGAGAGAATAACAGGATTCATCGGTTTATCATCAAACTCGATAGAGATGCTATTTATTGATGACAGCTACCGAGGTAAAGGTTATGGCTCTGCTCTTATAGACTTTGCATTGAAACAGGGCGCAA
>JAAVGC010000068.1 GCA_014800445.1 Bacteroidales bacterium
AATGTGCCTTCATTGACTGCCTCGGTTTCCCATGCCTGACTCTGCGCGATGCAGGGCTTGTGATCGGCGTTCCTGACAGCAAGAAGATCATCGGTTAGCTCGACAACATGCACATGACCGCCCCGGTCATCAAAAATGTCGTAGAACATATAGGGTGTGCCGTCGGTGTCGATGAAAAGTGAGTTGTCGATCGTGCGCAAACCATCGAACAGCGGTTTCTTCTCCTTCTGCACAAAAGGGCCGAGAGGCGACGTAGCTTCAGCCACGCAAGTGTGCTCTTCAGAAGTGTAGTACATCAGATAACGGTCACCCACGCGATAGATTTCGGGAGCCCAAAACCAGTGATCGCCATAGGAATCAGTGTGGTTAAGTGCGCGACCAGCACGCGTCCAGTGCTTCAGGTCGTCTGAAGTGTATACGTCGATGCTTGTATCACCTGTACCATAGGCATAATAGGTATCACCATCAAGAAGTATGAAAGGATCGGCAAATTCAATTCCTTGTTCGGCAGGCTTGAAATCAGGAAGATCAGGAGCATCTGAACTGCTCGCACCGCAAGCAGCAAAAGCAATAATACCGACAGCACCGGTTAAAAGTTTCTTAAATTTAACTTTCAAGAAAGACCGGGCAGGTGATAGATTATGGTTACGTTTTTTAGGCATCTTCTCTGATTTTAAGGACTGTATTGACTCTATGTTTTACCGCACTCTTGAAAAAAGAGAATTAAACGGAATGCAAAAATAATTAATATTTCTTATTTCCTACATTTTAAGACATAAAAATTCATTTTTAACACTTTTAATTCTTACATCTCAAAAAACAGCATCTCTTATGTTTAGCTCCGACATAAATTGGAACCGCACATAATACTATCAAACAGCAATTTGCATCTAATCATTATCTCTTTTCAAGAGATAATTACTTTTCCACACCTTTATCACCTTGTGCACATACCAAATCTGAATTTTGCATCCCCCACTCACATCACTTCCCCTCCACCTCTCCCTTACATTCAATATTAGGGAAACAAAACAAAAAAGGCCACATCGAAATGATGTGACCTTTAGGCGCTTCAGGATGGGCTTGAACCAACGACCCCCTGATTAACAGTCAGGTGCTCTAACCAACTGAGCTACTGAAGCATTTTCTTGGCGTTTTTGTTATCAACGCCCCCTCTCTTGGGGTTTTGCGTTGCAAAGATACGGCTAATTTTTAAAACTGCAAATTTTTTTGCAATATTTTTTTTCATCGCAATTTTTACCTCCTTTGCTCGCCGTTATTTCAGTAGAGATGACTATATTTGTTTTATATGAAAAGTTCATTCTGTCGTATTCTGGTAATTCCGATCGTAGCTCTGACAGCTTCATGCGTTCGGCAAAATCCCGGTGCAATTCTTGCTTCGGCCGACGATGCATTGAGTATCAATGACTATCGCGCTGCACAGAGCCTATGCGACAATCTGACCGAGATCGTCAGCAAAGATTCGACGGCTTTATTGCCGTCCCACTATTGCCGCCTTGCGATCAACTACATGATTCTTGCCGAACACCAGTCGGCCTCCACTGCTTCGGCCGACGACAATATCTCGGTTGCATCAATGATGTTCAATACAGCAATAAGAGTGTCACCCGACTCCGTGCAGGCTTTTCTTGAGGAAATCGCACCGGAAGAAAACGGTCATGCCGCACTTCTCATACAGCTTGCCGAGGCTGCCGAAGCGCGCGAAATGTTGTTCTACGAATTTGAGGGAACCGACAGCACCACCGTAGCCACTGATCACGAACACCACGACCACGATCATGAAATCAAATGACCTCCAGAGCGCGCTTCAGGCTTTTCTACAGAACAACCCNGACCTGCCNCAAGGCGAAGAACCGACACCCGAAGCTCCGGTAAAGCCACATAGCGTAAAACTGATTGTGAGACTCGAGACAAAAGGGCGTAAAGGCAAACCGGCAACCATTATTTCCGGCCTGTCGCAACTGGAGCCTGACCGTGTCGGGGAAATCGCTGCCGATCTAAAAAAAAGGCTTGCCACCGGAGGCTCTTACCGCGACGACGAGATACTGATTCAAGGTGACCGCCGCAACGACGTCNCNGCCGCGCTCCGCACCATGGGCTTCCGCACCAANTGACAATGACCGGGTATATCGTANCCTCNGAGGCTACAACTAACGAAGTCTTCTCAATATTTATAAAGGGACTTCTACGCTTACTCCTTATTTTTTCAGGAAACTGGTTAGAACTCAGTGAACGCGAGTGGCACAAGATCTCTTACCGATCCTGCCTCAAGAACACTGTCGCGTGACACCATCAGCACCCTGACACCTTTTCCGGCAAGTTTCTCGTATTCCAGCAATACTTGTCGACACGCAGCGCACGGACTTATATGATAGNCTGTAAGTTCTTTTGACTCACCATCACGGGCTGCAATNGCTATCGCTTCGAATTTTTGTCCGGGATATTTTGCGCCGGCATAGAAAGCCGCCGACCGTTCCGCACATGTCCCCGATGGAAAAGCTGCATTTTCCTGATTGGCACCCGTCACAATAGTATCATCATCAAGTCTTATAGCCGCTCCAACGTGGAATTTACTGTACGGAGCATAAGATCCTGTGATTGCATTGCATGCGGCAGCCACGAGTTCTGCATCCCTGGCATTAAGTTCGTCAGGGGTCCGCTCTATAAGTTTGATAGAAATAGTTTTTTCTTTCATGGTCGATTCGTTGATTACGGGTATGAAATGCGGTTCAGTTATGAGATGCGCTCTTTTTCCGCGTTGTGCGCATGAAGTAATAGAAGAACAATCCTGCAGCCACAAAGAGCGAGACCGAGAAGCTTAGAATCAGCCCGTAAAGCCCCATCCCTGTAGTGAAGCCGAGTAAGTACGATGCCGGAATACCTATCACCACATAGCTCACAAATGCTATCCATAGCATCGGCATTACATTTGAGGTACCGCGCAGAGCGTTGGCAAAGGCGATCTGCGTAGCGTCGCCTACNTGATAGAGCAGCAGCGGGAAAATCAATGTGGAGGTGAGTGTAATCACAGCTTCATCCTCGGTAAATGCTTCAATAAGATGACGATTTAACGAGAATATAAGCAGCGACGCCATCACCACGAGCATGAGCATGATGTGGTATCCGGCAAAAGCCACACGTCGCGTACCGGCATGATTACCGAGCCCGGTTTCATTTGCCACAAGCACGGCAATTGCTGATCCTATGCTGTAGTAGATGCAGAAACCAAGGGTGCTGAGGACGATAAGTATCTGGAACGATGCAAGCTCAAGCGCTCCGAGCCATCCTGCCATGAGAGCGACGACACTNAACGATGCCGACTCCATGGTCGACTGAAGCGAGACAGGCCATGACTTAACNTTTATGCGTTTGACAAGTTCTCCCGTCAGCCTTGCCGACTTGAATCCGCTGCTATAATCATGATTGCGCCGGCGCATGAAAAAGATTCCTATAATCACGATAGCAGAGAGCCAGCGCACTGTGAGAGTGCTTATACCGGCTCCTTGTAGCCCAAGTTCCGGGAGTCCGCAATGACCGTAGATCAGCAACCAGTTACCTATGATGTTGAGCACATTGGATCCGAGTATAATCCACATGGGCATCGATGTATTTTTTATNCCCCACGACCATTGCGCAAACACCTGAAAGATCGAGATAGGAAGAATCCCTGCGAGATAAAGCTGGAAATATGGGCGGATGATGGGCAACAGTTCTTCCGGCTGATCAAGGCGGTCTACGTTGAGGTANAGCACGCCCATTAGCAGCGACACCAACAGAGCAAACAGGATATTCATGATCAGTCCGCTGCGCACCAAAGCACCTATTTCCCGAGGTCGTTTCTGCGAAAACAATGCGCCNACAAGCGGTGTCAGTCCGTAGGANAAGCCCACGCAAGCGAATATTGCCGTGTTGAACACACCGTTGACAAACGATGCCGAAGCAAGTGCCTGAGTCGAATATCGACCCACCATGATGTTGTCGGCAAACCCAACGACAATCATGCCCACCTGTCCTACCAATATCGGCAGACCCAGGCGGGCAATCTGTTTGTAATCCTGTTTATATCGGTTCAGTAGTTCCATTTAGTCGCGGCTTGAACCAAAGAAGCGCAACAAGTACAAGAAGAGGTTGATGAAGTCAAGATAAAGAGTCAGAGCCCCTATAGTGGCGAGAGCCGAAGGATTGAATCCAGCACTGTGTGCAGCAAGCGTTTTGATTTTCTGAGTGTCCCATGCTGTCAGGCCGATGAAAATAATCACACCGGCTATCGAGATAATCCAGTCAAGCGTTGAGTTTGCCCAGAAAATATTTACCACAATGCAGATGATCATACCCCACAATGCCATGTAGAGGAACGAGCCGATCTTAGTCAGGTCTTTTTCAGTGAAATATCCATAGACGCTCATCGCACCGAAAGTTCCGGCAGTGATCAGGAATGTCTTGAATATCGATGGTAGACTGTAGGCGACAAATATCAACGACAGAGTCAATCCATTGACTATCGCAAACAAGAAGAAAAGCCCTGTCGCCACACTCGGGCTCAACCGGTTNACACCGCCCGATATACCGAGCACAAGCAGAATCTCCACTATAAACAGCCCCCAGTAGATCCAGCGGTTCTGTATCAGGGCCATCTGAAATTCAGGTGCAACGGCAGCTACAATCCATGCGACTGCGGCAGTCAGCAGCAGTCCGAGAAACATTTTCACATACACACGCTTCATCACCTGACTTACGCGCTGGTCAAGTGACTCAGCATAGCTCGGAGGCGTGGGGGGAATATTGTAATAGTTGTTCATTTTAAAATAATTCAGTTTATTATTTCAGGAAATCGAGTTTCAGATGACACATACCCATCCTTACTCTATGTTATAACAAAAATCGTGCCTTAATTGCTCACATGCGTTCAGGCACCTTGATGCCAAGCAGAGCCATGCCAGCCTTGACAGTGCGTGCTGTCACAGCCGACAGTTCAAGTCGCAGCGATCTCACGGCGGCATTCTCTTCTTTCAGTATCGAGTGATCGTGATAGAACTGGTTGTAGAGTTTCACGAGCTCATATACATAGTTGGCAATCAGAGCAGGAGAGAAATTGCGGCCTGCCTCGGCAACTACGCTGGCGAAGTCGTTGAGCCACTGGATGAGCGCGATCTCCTTCTCGTCGGGGACAACTGCGGTATAGTCAGTAATAGCAAGACCTTGTTCCTCAGCTTTGCGGAGTACCGAACGGATACGGGCGTAAGTGTACTGGATGAATGGCCCGGTGTTGCCGTTGAAATCGATTGTCTCTTTNGGATCAAATGTGATATTCTTGCGCGGATCCACCTTGAGCAGGAAGTATTTGAGCGCACCCAGACCCACTGTCTCGGCAATCTCATCAATTTCGCTNTCNCTCAATCCGTCGAGTTTTCCAAGTTGCTGCGATACCTCGCGTGCGGTCGATACCATCTCCTCCATCAGATCATCGGCATCCACCACNGTTCCCTCGCGGCTCTTCATCTTACCCTCNGGGAGNTCAACCATGCCGTAAGAGAAATGCACCAGATCCTTACCCCACTTAAATCCGAGTTTATCAAGCAGGAGCGAAAGTACCTGGAAATGATAATTCTGCTCATTACCCACCACATAGATCATTTTGTCGATGGGATAGTCACGATAGCGGAGTTTGGCGGTGCCTATGTCCTGTGTCATGTAGACCGAAGTACCGTCACTGCGCAGAAGAAGCTTGTGGTCAAGACCGTCAGCGGTCAGGTCAGCCCATACGGAGCCATCCTCCTTACGGTACATGATNCCCTTCTCAAGTCCTTCAAGCACTTTCTCNTTTCCCTCGAGATAGGTGTCGCTCTCATAGTAGATTTTATCAAAACCNACACCCATGCGGCGGTAAGTCTCGTCAAAACCTGAGTANACCCACCCGTTCATCATTTTCCAGCAGCCACGAACCTCAGGATCGCCTGCCTCCCACTTTCTCAGCATCTCGCGTGCCTCAGCCATAAGCGGCGAAGCCTTTTCTGCCTCTTCCTTGCTCATGCCGGTGGCCATCAGTTCCTCAAGTTCCTGCTTGTAGTGGCGATCGAAAAGCACNTAGAAATCGCCGATCAGATGATCTCCCTTTTTCCCTGCTTTCTCGGGAGTCACACCATCGCCCCACTTCTGCCATGCCAGCATCGACTTGCAGATGTGGATACCGCGATCATTCACGATATTGGTCATAACCACACGGTTACCACATGCCTTAAGGATCTCCGACAAGCTGAACCCGAGCAGATTGTTGCGCACGTGTCCCAGATGCAGAGGCTTGTTGGTGTTGGGTGATGAATACTCCACCATCACCAGCGGGCTCTCGTCGGTTGCAGGGGTAATCCCGAAATTGGCATCTGAAGCGATGTGTTTCAGCACGCTGTTCCAGTAGGTCGGCTCTATTACGATATTGAGAAACCCTTTCACCACATTGTAGCGGTCAACGGCAGGCTCGTTGTCGACAAGCCAGTCGCCGATNTCCTTACCGACGGCTTCAGGAGATTTACGTGCGGCCTTTACCCACGGAAATACCACGATGGTAAGGTTGCCTTCAAATTCCTTTCTGGTTGCCTGGGGAATAATTGTAGTGGCATCGACGTCGATACCGTAGAGGTCTTTGACAGCACGCGACACTCCGGCGGCTATGATATTGTCGATTGACATGATGGTGTGTCTGTTGATTTAGAAATCCTGTTAGTTTTAATAGATANGGCAAATTTAATGAAAAAGGGTTGATTGCATATAAGGATGACAGGTAAATATCCCTTTTGAGGAAGTTTTGACCAAAACACTGCAAAAAAGGAATGAATTTGCAAAATGCGACTTTTCGTTGAATCACACTTTATAATTAACTTTGCAAGTTGAAAACAGATAGGTACCGGCATACTTTGAGATATGCGTGTTACATGTAGTTGAAATTGAAAATTACAAATACAAGAAATGATTAAGCAGCTATTTATTTTAGGCGCATCAGCAGTCACTCTTTCCGCAATGATTGCTTCATGTTCCTCTGGTGGACAGCAAGGTGGCGCCATGCAGANCCAGGCTCCCCAGATCGCCGTCCAGACTCTCTCACTCGGTTCGTCGGCACTCGACCACTCCTTCCCCGCTACAATCAAGGGTAAGACTGATATTGAAATACGCCCGCAGGTAAGTGGATTTATCACAAAGGTACATGTCGATGAGGGACAGCGCGTCACAAAGGGTCAGCCCCTTTTCACGCTCGACCAGGTTCAGTTTCAGGCTGCCGTAGATCAGGCTCAGGCNGCACTGGCAGCTGCACAGACAATGGTGCAGACCGCCACACTCACCGCACAGAACAAGCAGGCTCTTTTTGACAAAAACATCATAAGCGAGTATGAGAATCAGCTCGCAAAGAATGATCTTGCCACAGCCAAGGCATCGCTTGCACAGGCACAGGCAGCTCTCACCAACGCACAGAAAAACCTCAGCTACACTGTGGTCACCGCTCCCAGCGATGGCGTTGTGGGCATGATACCTAACCGCGAGGGCTCGCTTGCATCTCCCTCGATGGTACCCGCTCTCACCACTGTCAGCGACAATGGCGAGGTTTACGCCTACTTCTCGCTCACCGAGCGCGACCTTCTCGACATGACCGACAATGGCTCGGCAACACTTCAGGAACGCATAGCTTCAATGCCCGAGGTTCAGCTTAAACTTTCTGATGGAACCATCTATCCCCTCCCCGGTAAGGTTGCCACTGTTTCGGGTGTGATTGACAATTCTACCGGTTCGGCATCGGTGCGCGCGCTTTTCAAGAACAACAACGGTATGCTCCGCAGCGGATCGACCGGACAGATTCTTCTCCCTGTCAATCAGGACAGCGTGATCATAATTCCTCAGAAAGCCACTTATGAACTTCAGGACCGTCGTTTTGTCTATGCTCTTACTGACAGCAACACTGTAGTGAGTCGTCCAATCACGGTTGATGCCCTCAACGATGGCAAGAACTACGTAGTTACTTCAGGTCTTAAGCCTGGTGAGCGTATTGCCCTCGAGGGCGTGGGCGTGTCACTGCGCGACGGCATGAAGATCAATCCTGTCGATGCGGCAACCGCTCCCGCAGCTCCTGCACAACAGCCTGCTGCTGAATAAAGCAGCCTTTTATTGAGTTAATATCCAGCTTTATCAACACAACGATAAATGAAACTTGACAGATTTATAAATCGTCCGGTATTGTCGACGGTGATATCGATTTTCATCGTCCTGCTGGGTTTGATCGGACTATTCTCTCTGCCCATCACCCAGTTCCCCGATATTGCGCCGCCTACAATCCAGGTGAGCACAACTTATACCGGAGCAAATGCACAGGCCGTGCTTAACTCCGTGATTGCTCCTCTTGAGGAATCGATCAACGGTGCCGAGGGCATGACCTACATGGAATCTACCGCGACAAATACCGGATCAGCCACAATTAACGTGTATTTCGAGCAGGGATTTGACCCCAACATGGCTGCTGTCGACGTGCAGAACCGTGTTGCAAAGGCACAGAGCCTTCTGCCCGCCGAAGTAACCCGTGTGGGTGTGCTCACGCAGAAGCGTCAGACCTCNATGCTTCTCAATATAGCGCTCTATGATACATCGGGTAAGTACTCCGAGGAGTTCATCGACAACTACGCAAAGATCAACATTATCCCTCAGCTTCAGCGTGTGTCGGGTGTGGGTGACGTGATGAGCTTCGGTGCCGATTACTCCATGCGTATCTGGCTCAAACCCGATGTCATGGCACAGTACAATCTCATGCCTGATGATATCACATTCGCGCTTGCAGAGCAGAATGTTGAGGCTGCTCCCGGTGCATTTGGCGAGCAGGGCGATCAGAGTTTCCAGTACACCATGCGTTACAAGGGACGTCTCACCACTCCTGAGCAGTTTGAGGATATCGTGGTGGCTGCCAAGCCCACCGGTGAGGTACTCCGTCTCGGTGACGTGGCCGAGGTTGAGCTTGGTCGTGTGACCTACGGTTTCCACAACTCTCTCAATGGCTACCCCGCGACAAGTGCTATCGTGTATCAGACACCTGGATCGAACGCTACTCAGATCATCAACGAGTGTCTGAAACTTGTCGATGCGATGAAGAGTGAGCTCCCTGATGGACTTGAATTCGCGATCCCGATGAACAACAATGACTTCCTNGATGCCTCGATTCATGAGGTTATCAAGACGCTTATTGAGGCGTTCATCCTTGTGTTCTTCGTTGTATATGTGTTCCTTCAGGATATCCGGTCGACCATCATTCCCTCTATTGCCATACCTGTGGCACTCGTCGGAACTTTCTTCTTCATGAACCTCATCGGGTTCTCGATCAACCTTATCACTCTCTCGGCTCTTGTGCTTGCGATTGCGATTGTGGTCGACGATGCCATTGTGGTGCTCGAGGCCGTGCATGCCAAACTTGATGCCGGATACAAGAGTGCCCGTAAGGCTTCTATCGATGCAATGGGTGAGATTGCCGGTGCACTTATCTCGATTACCCTTGTGATGATGCTTGTGTTTATTCCGGTGTCATTCATGTCGGGTACGTCAGGTGTGTTCTATCGTCAGTTCGGTCTGACCATGGCTATCGCTATCGGTCTGTCGGCACTCAACGCTCTTACGTTGTCGCCGGCGCTTTGTGCACTGTTCCTTAAGGCTCATGATGAAACAAAGCCCCTTAAGCAGCGCATGAGCGAGGCATACAGTGCAGCCGGTGAGGTGATGGCTCAGCGTGCAAAAAAGACATTCTCGCTTGATCTTCCGCCCCTTGTTACCGGTCTTGCTCTCTGTGCCACAATTCTGTTCATGGTGCTTGGATGGTACAGCGAACCTTCACACATCATCAAGTTTGTTCCTGCTGTTGTGGTTGCGATTATCACAATTCTGGGTATCACAGGTAAACGTTTCCACAAGGGATTTGAAACCGGATTCGCACGTCTGCTCAAGGTCTATCACAAAGCTTCGTCATGGTTTGTNGCACATAAGGTCACATCATTTGCTACAGTAGTGATTTCATTGGCAGCGCTTGTATGGNTAATGGGACGNACNCCCACCACNCTNGTNCCTAATGAGGATACNGGNGTACTNTTCTGNATGGTCGATATGCCNCCNGGCACATCNCAGGANCGCACNATGGANGTNCTGGATAANGTGGATGGTATTCTNGCNNCAATCCCTGAAATTCAGTATCGAATGAAGATTGCAGGCTTTAGCTTTATGGCCGGACAGGGTGCAACCTACGGTACTTTCATTATCAAGCTGAAAAACTGGGAAGACCGCAAGGAGGCTGACCAGATGTCCAGTGCAATACTCGGTAAGATCTACGGCATGGCAGGCGCCATGATCAAGGACGGACGTGTAGTTTGCTTCGCACCTCCCATGATCACCGGTTACTCTATGACCAATGGTTTTGAGCTCAAGATGGAGGACAAAACCGGTGGCGATGTAAATGAGTTCTTCTCGATTGTGCAGACGTTCCTCGCCAAGTTGAATCAGCAGCCCGAGGTTCAGGTGGCTATGACCACGTTCAACCCCACCTTCCCGCAGTACATGGTTGACATTGATGCTGCCAAGGCTAAGCAGGCAGGAATTTCACCTTCGACGATTCTGTCGACATTGCAGGGCTACTATGGCGGTATGTATGTGTCCAACTTCAACCGTTTCGGTAAGATCTACCGTGTGATGATGCAGGCTTCGCCTGACGCGCGTGTATCGCCCGAGACACTTGCCTCGATCAAGATACGCAACGGCTCGGAGATGGCATCGCTTTCCAACTACGTCACCCTCACCAAGATCTACGGCCCTGACCTTCTCAACCGATTCAATATGTTCCAGTCGATTTCGGTTACCGGTCAGCCTGCTGCTGGATATTCCTCTGGTCAGGCACTCGCTGCCGTGCAGCGTGTGGCAGCCGAGACTCTTCCTGCCGGTTACACCTATGAGTATGCAGGTATGACCCGCGAGGAAGCATCGTCAGGCGGAAGCACCACTGCGATCATCTTTGGTCTGTGTCTGTTGTTTGTCTATCTGCTTCTGTCGGCTCAGTATGAGAGCTACATCCTGCCGCTTTCGGTTATTCTTTCGATACCGTTTGGACTCATGGGTGCCTTCATCTTCGCCGATATCTTCAGCATCGCCAACAGTATCTACCTTCAGATCGCGCTCATCATGCTTATCGGCCTGTTGGCTAAGAACGCCATTCTTATCGTAGAGTTTGCTCTTGAGCGCCGTCGCACAGGCATGTCAATTGTCAATGCAGCTGTCGCAGGTGCCACTGACCGTCTGCGACCCATCCTCATGACATCGCTCGCTCTTATTATCGGTCTTCTGCCCATGATGTTTGCAACTGGTGCAGGCGCCAATGGTAACCGTGCGCTCGGTACGGGTTCGATAGGCGGTATGCTCATCGGTATGATTCTTCAGGTACTCGTCGTGCCGGCTCTGTTTGTGATCTTCGAGATCATTCAGGAGAAGATCTCGCCCATTAAGTGGGAGGACACCAACAATGATGGCGTCGAGAGCGAGATTGTACAGTATTCAAAGTAAGTAACTTCACAATGACTGCAAATATACGCAAGACCCTTGTGGCCGGAGTGGTGGCGGTAGCCATCCTCCCGGCTCTCACGGGCTGCCACATCTACAATAAGTTTGATATGGCGAAGCAGACCGGTGACAATCCTCTGCTTCAGGAGTATGTCAAGGCTGCTGACCAGACCGCCGCAGAGGGAGCCCTCGGCACACTCTCATGGCAGACCGTCTACACCGATCCTGTGCTTCAGGGATATATACAGCGTGCGCTCGACAACAACATCGACCTTGAGAANGCACGTCTCAATATTGAAGTCGCACACGCCAACATGCAGGGAGCACGCATGAGTTATCTCCCCTCGGCAGCANTGTCGCCCAATGCGGCCGCTGCATCCTACGATCACGCTCCATTCACCAAGACCTACACCATACCTCTGGTGCTCAACTGGGAGGTGGATGTGTTCGGAAAGATCCTTAACACAAAGCGTGGNGCTGAGGCCACATTCGCTCAGTCAAAGGACTATGAGCAGGCAGTGCGCTCTCAGATTATCGCCGGTGTCGCCAACCTCTACTATGCTATATCCTCNCTCGAGGCACAGCTTGAACTTACCCGCGAGACATCGAAGATATGGCGCCAGAANGTAGAGACAATGAAAGCCTACAAAGAGGCCGGACGCACCAATGAGTCGGGTGTGGCTCAGAGCGAAGCCAACTACTACAATATATGTGCATCGCTCAACGACCTTGAGGTTTCGCTCAACGAGGCGATGAACTCATTTTCGCTCATCCTTGGCGAGATGCCTCACTCATGGGACATAGCTGCTGGTCTTTCACTCGAGTTGCCCGGCACGTTGTCCGACGGTGTACCAATGGTTGAGCTTGCCAATCGTCCCGATGTACGCGCCGCAGAGCGATCGGTTGCTGTGGCCTATTACGCAACCAATTCGGCACGTGCTGCGTTCTATCCTTCGATCAATCTTTCGGCTCAGCTTGGTTTCACCAACTCAATGGGCGGCATGATCCACAACCCTGCCGTGTGGTTCACTCAGCTCGCAGGACAGCTTACAGCACCCCTGTTCTCGCGTGGCCAGAACATAGCCCGTCTCAAAGCCACCAAGGCACAGCAGGAGCAGTCGCTCAATACCTTCCGCTACACTCTCATGAGTGCGGCTTCGCAGGTTCAAGATGCGATGGACTCCTACGAGCGCAATACCGACAAAGCCCATTGGCTTGCCCGTCAGGTCGAAGCGTGGAATCGTTCGGTCAACGCCACCACCGAGCTCTTCAAGTACACAAACACCACCACTTATCTTGAGCTTCTCACCGCTCAGAGCGGACTTCTTTCCGCTCAGATGGGAGCCATAAGTTGTGATCTGGCACGCACCCAGGCTGTCATCAGCCTTTACCAGTCGCTTGGCGGCGGCGGTATAGTGAGCCAGAACTAAATCCTGATACCTTAAAAACCTACCCATTATGATTTCACCACTTGCCTATGTTGATCCGGCTGCCAAAATTGGTGCCAACGTGACAATCCATCCGTTTGCCTACGTCGAAGCCGACGTGGAGATCGGTGACGGCTGCGAGATTAAACCTTATGCCAGCATCCTCAACGGTACGCGCATGGGGAGCGGCAACAAAGTTTATCAGGGAGCCGTGATAGGAGCAACGCCGCAGGACTTCCGCTGGAAAGGAGAGAAGACCTACTGCTACATCGGCAACAACAATGTCATCCGTGAGCACGTGATCATCAATCTCGGCATCAATNCCACNGGTGGCACACACATTGCCGATGAAAACTTCATAATGGCAAACGTTCATCTCGGACATGACTGCACCATCGGGTCACATTGTGTGCTTGGCAATGGCGTGACATTCGGCGGAAGCGTAAAAGTAGGTGACTGCGTCATCCTTTCAAGCAACTCCATCATGCACGAAGGTTCTCACATAGGCGACTGGGTACTTGTCAAGGGCGGATGTCGCATATCGGGCAACGTACCTCCCTATGTCATAGTCGCTCACAACCCCGTGAGCTACTTCGGCGTGAATGCTTACGTGATGCGCAAAGGAGGCTTCGATGCCGATACAATCGATGATATCGCTAAAGCTTATCGCCACGTATATCAGAGCGGAACTTCGGTATTCAATGCGCTTAAGCGCATCGAGGATGANGTGAANGCCGGTGAATACCGCGACAAGATCATCGACTTCGTGCGNGCCCACAACCTCCAGATCGTCGCCGTTCCCATCGATCTTGAGTAACTCAACATAATCTTATCAGAAAGCGGCAATTGACTTACAATCAGTTGCCGCTTCTTTTAATTTTCGGTGGTTTTTCGTAAGTTTGCAAGGTAAACAAACCAACATCGAAGTGAATATCAATCGTTGTTTTATTGTTGCGGTCGCAGCTTTGCTGCTGGCCGTGACTTCATGCGGTCGAAAGGAGCTGGCCAACGACCCGTTGNCGNCTGTTCCTGAAAATGCAGCCGCTGTGGTGAAGGTCGATTTCGTCGGATTGCTCAATGAGGCAGGATGCGTGCCCGTGGCAGGACGCTACACCCTCACCCCCGCGCTTACCGATCTGCTCGGTGAGTCGGAAACTTCCACGCAGACCCTCGTGACCCTCCTTGCCGACGTCGCTCCTGAGGCCGACCTCTCGACGGTCTACTGGTATGTGCCTTCGCCCGGCGCACAGCCCGTTGTGACGCTTGCTGCCACCGACAGCGAGGCGCTGATGGATCGCCTCGGTCATACCTCAACCGCTTCGGTGAGTATTTCGGGCTACAGCGTGTACACATTTCCCGGCGCGTGCGCTGTGGTGCGTGATGCCCAGTTATGGATAGCACGTTCGGCCGATCTTGTGATCGACACCAACGATATCGCAGCCAAAAATCCCTTCACNTCCAGCGAGGCGAAAATGAAGGCGCTTGGTGCCGAGGGGGATGTAGTGGCNGTNCTGTCGGCTCTCCCGGCTTCGGTTCCGGGCGTGACCATGCCGGCAGGAACATTTGNCGCGGCAACACTCCGCTGCCTGCGAAGCGCATTCCACATCCACGCCTCACTTGTTGGTCCCGACGGCAATGTCNTGCCAATAGGTCCTGAGATAGGACAGATTGACTCGTCATTTGCCGGAATGCTTCCACCTCGCACTGCCGGATGTGTCGCATTAGGGCTACTTGACTGGAAGATTCTTTTCAAGTCTCTACTTGAAAATTTCGGAAATGACAGNCGTCTTGGTGGTGGATTGGTGCTGTCGATGATACGCCCCTACATTGAGTCGATCAACGGCACGGTGGCAGTGGCTGTCGCCCCTGCTGCCGGAGTGCAGTCGCTCAACCGTTTCGATCTCTCGTCGTGGGANGTGTTTCTCTCCGCATCCATGCCACAGGACAAACTCGATGAACTAAATTCGCTTATATCGACCCTCTCGCNGATGAGCAACTTCCCATGCACAAGAAATAGTGACGGNACTTACACCGTCACTNTTGATGGACAGTTGCCGATAACGGTGGGTAGTGTAAACGGGCAGTTTATAATCGCCAACTATGATCTGGCTCTCGGCGGTGTACCGCAATTCGCATCGGCTTTCGACGGCAAGACTGTCGCGCTTGAAATCGAAATCCCCTACAAAGGTGAACTCGCGCAGTCACTTGGCCTCCCCTGGGGCGTAACGATCGACTCTGGCGTGGAGTCGGGTGAAATCAATNCCACAGTCAGAATCAACGGTATAACAGGNACTCCACTCCGCGCTCTCATCGAAGCCCTCGCTAAATGATNATATGAATACAATAACTCTTGACCACGTTGTNCCGCAAGCTTTTGAGGCAGATATGTCCCGGACAGAAATCTGGNACAAANCGGCCACATTCCGACGTGGTGAGAGAGTGCGCATCGAGGCTTCGTCGGGTTCAGGCAAGACCACCCTATGCTCTTTCATAATGGGGATGCGCTCTGATTATTCGGGAAAAATACTCTTTGATGATATAACTGCCAAATCATTATCGTCAATAGCATGGAGNTGTGTGCGACAGAAGGCGCTGTCGTGGCTACCGCAAGAAATCGGTCTTTTCCCGCAACTCACATTGCGTGAAAACATCACGCTGAAAAATGGACTAACNGGATACCGCTCTACCGCATGGATTGATGAAGCATGTGACTCACTGGGGCTGAGGGGGTGTCTTGACCGCCAGGCATCGCACTTATCGGTCGGGCAGCAGCAACGCGGGGCACTTGTCAGAGCACTCTGCCAGCCTATGGACTTCCTGCTTCTCGACGAACCGGTGAGCCATCTCGATGCCGGCTGGAACACAGCAGCTGCATCACTTGTCGACCGCGAATTGCGTGCCTCGGGTGCCGGACTGATCCTCACTTCGGTCGGCCACCATCTCGATATCCTGATTGATACATGTCTCACCCTATGACACTCGGTAACGGCAATAAGATACTTCACCGTCTGCTCCTGCGCGACATCAGCGTGGCACAGCTTGCCGTGTATGCCGTGGGGGTGTATCTCGGAGTGCTTATNCTCACNGGAGCATTTCAGCTCTGGCGTGATTTCTCGGTTAAATCGGCTGATNAGGCCGATCCTTTCTCATCGGAGGATTATGTGATTTTCTCGCCACAGGTCTCAGGNCTGGGATTCGGTAGTGGTGTGGCCGCCGATGATTTGCTNCTCGCATCATTGCGCTCGCAACCGTGGGTAGTGTCGGCCGACCGATTCACAGCTGCCGACTTCTCAGTGACGGCTTCGGTTGATCTCGGCAGTGACCGTTTTGCNTCAGCACTCTTCTTTGAGGCNGTTCCNGACGAATACATGACTCCGCTTCCAGCGGCGTGGACTTTCGACAGCTTANCTGCAGCNCCGATCATACCGGTGATTCTTCCGCGCGATTACCTCGCGTTGTATAACTTCGGATTCGCTCCCTCACGCGGCCTCCCCACGCTTGGCGAGGACGTAGTGATGCAGATACCGCTGGCTATGTCAGTGGCAGGCAACGGCCGGCAGCGACTTTTTCCGGCACGTGTCGTCGGTTTCTCCAACCGCATAAACACCATCGCCGTGCCCCAGTCATNCATATCGTGGGCCAACGGGATCTTCGGGGACGATTCCGGCATAAAATCATCGGCACGGCTCATCGCCCGTGTTTCCACTGACCGCAACGATCCCGTGATAAAGACCTTTGCCGATGAAAATTCTCTGGAGATAGCCGGCGACAGCGGGTCAGCCTCGTCATCCCGGATTCTTTCCGTGATCATGGCCANNGTTTCGGGGGTTGGACTGATACTCTTGATTCTGTCGGTTGTAATTCTTGTAGTCAGCCTCGTCCTGNTNCTCTACAAGACCCGNGATGTNATACANCGCCTCATCTCGCTTGGTTTCGCCAGGCGATCCATCATATCGGTCTATGCGCTCATGCTTGCTGCCGTCAATGCCGGCGTATGGGTGGCTGNGGCCGTCACACTCTTTGTGGGNCATGGAGCCATAGCTGACCTGTTGCGTGATGCCGGTGCCACANCCGCCCCACACTTTCCCGTGCTTTGCCTCTCGCTACTTCTCATGTGCNTTGTGCAACTGCTCGGCATGCTCGTGATATCATCAAAAATAAAATTATAAAACATAACGCTGAATGCGCAAACTCCTACTTNCTGCCATCGGGCTTTTAATCGCCTTTACTCTCCCTGCTCTCCCGCCCGATCATGATAATAAGAAGAATGCTCCTGAGCCTCCTGATCTCACCAAGATTAAGGAGGAGGTCAATAATCCNGGTTCGCGCTATTATTACCCGGAACTGATGAAACGTTATGAGGTGTATGACACCACACGCCTCACCCTCGACGATTACCGCCATCTTTATCTCGGCGCNATGTATCAGGAGGATTATAACCCTTACCGGAAATCAGANTACCGCGACCGCATTCAGGAACTTTACTACCGCCCTGANCACTCGCGAACNGAACTTGACTCAATCATTGCCTACGCNGAACTCTCGCTCGCCGATGACCCGTTTGATCTCGAGCAGATGAACTACCTGATCTACGCTCTCAAGGGACGCGGCAAGAACAACAAGGCNGCAATATGGCAGTTCAGGCTCAATCATCTGCTTCAGGCCATTGTGTCGACCGGCAACGGGCTTGACCCTGAGAACGCGTGGTATGTCATAAATCCCCGCCACGAGTACAACATCGTCAATTTCCAGAACCGTGTGGTCGAATCGCAGGAATTCAAAGAGCCTCACTTCGAGTATATCAAGCTCGTGCCGCTGACCGATCAGTCGGCAAAGACTTCAGGAGCCGAAGGATATTACTTCAACATACGCCCGCTGCTTGAGGAATACTATCGCAAGTATCCCGAGCAACTATAGCGATTAAATGGAAAAATTCATATATTTGTGACCAAGACTCGCACCACCGCGTGTCAGAAAAAAATATCGACACTAATTCAATCTTCTTTGAGAATGAAAAAGCATAATTTCTACGCCGGTCCCTCGATCCTGAGTCAGTACACGATCGAGAATACTGCCGAAGCTATCCGCAATTTTGCCGGAACAGGTCTCTCAATTCTTGAGGTGTCACANCGCAGCAAGGAATTTCAGGCTGTAATCGACGAAGCCGATGCTCTTGTCAAGGAACTGCTTGACATCCCCGAAGGATATCACGTGCTTTTCCTCGGTGGCGGAGCCAGTCTGGAGTTTGCAATGGTTCCCATGAACCTTCTTGCCAAGAAAGCCGCTTACATCGATACCGGTGTGTGGGCTCACAAAGCTATCAAGGAGGCAAAACTCTTTGGNGAGGTCGAGGTTGTCGCTTCGTCGAAGGATGCCAACTACACCTATATCCCCAAAGACTATACAATCCCGGCTGACGCCGATTATTTCCACTATACATCCAACAACACCATCTACGGCACAGAGACACGTTTTGATCCTGTGAGCCCTGTGCCTCTGGTGTGCGACATGTCGAGCGACATTTTCTCGCGNCCGTTCGANGTCAGCAAGTACGACCTCATCTATGCCGGAGCGCAGAAGAACCTCGCTCCTGCCGGTGTGACAATCGTCATTGTCAAGGANAGNGCACTCGGNAAGGTTTCCCGTGCCATCCCCACGATGCTTGACTACCGCACTCATGTCGCCAAGGGATCNATGTTCAACACGCCTCCTGTGCTTCCCATCTTCTCNGCGCTTCAGACTCTCCGCTACTACAAGCAGCTCGGCGGCGTGGCTGAGATTGAGAAAATCGACATCGCAAAGGCAGAGAAGCTCTACAACGCTATCGACGACAGCAAGATGTTTGTCGGCACGGTAACCGCTCCCGAGGATCGTTCGATCATGAACGTCTGCTTTGTCATGAANCCCGAGTACAAAGANCTTGAAAAAGANTTCATCGCCTTNGCAACCGAGCGTGGCATGGTAGGCATCAAGGGACACCGTGACGTTGGCGGATTCCGCGCATCGCTCTACAATGCCCTCCCCATGGAGAGTGTCGATGCTCTNGTGGCCTGCATGAAGGAGTTTGAGGCCAAGCATTGATTCTTATTTTCCCTATGGAAATACTCGTTGCAACTGAAAAGCCTTTTGCCGCTGTTGCGGTCGATGGCATAAAGAAAGTGGCCGAAGAAGCNGGTCACACCGTGAAACTTCTTGAGAAATATNCCTCTAAAGAGGATCTTCTCAAGGCTGTGGCTACGGCCGACGCGCTTATCGTGCGCAGCGACAAAGTCGATGCCGAGGTGCTTGCCGCCGCTCCCGCCCTGAAGATTGTGGTGCGTGCCGGNGCCGGTTATGATAATGTAGATCTCGCTGCCGCCACAGAGCGTGGCGTAGTGGTNGANAACACTCCGGGTCAGAACTCCAACGCCGTNGCCGAGCTNGTTTTCGGNATGGCTCTCATGGCAGCCCGCAACATGTACGACGGCACATCGGGATCTGAACTCAAGGACAAGTCGATCGGNATACANGCATTCGGTCAGGTCGGACGCAATGTAGCCCGCATTGCCCGTGGATTCGGAATGNATGTCAGNGCTTTCGACTACAAGGGACGCACAGAAATGATCGAAGAAGCTGGGGTTAAGCCAGTTTCCGACGTGCGTTCGCTCTACAGCGACAACAAGATCGTTTCACTACATATCCCTGCAACTCCTGCCACACGCGGCTCTGTCGGCTACGATCTCGTGACCCTCATGCCCAAGGGTGGTATTCTCGTCAACACAGCCCGCAAGGAGGTGATCGACGAGGAGGGTCTTGCCAAAGCAATGCGCGAACGCCCCGACATCAAGTATGTTGCCGACGTGAAGCCTGACTCGGCAGCCGCTATGGAGGAGGAATTCAAGGGGCGTGTGTTCTTCACTCCCAAGAAAATGGGGGCGCAGACATCAGAAGCCAACATCAACGCCGGAATCGCGGCCGCACGCCAGATCGTCAGCTACTTCGCCGACGGCGATACCCGCTTTCAGGTCAACAAATAAGAAACTTAACAAGGTATGGGCGGCTTGATTGTCGCCCATGTCACTACTAATTGAAAACCCGACAGATGCGCATAGATTTTCTCACAGTTTTACCTGAAATGTTTGAGTCCCCGCTGGCGTGCTCCATCATGAAGCGTGCCGAACAGAAGGGACTGGTGGAATATCATGTGCATAATCTTAGGGATTATACCACCGACAAGCACCGTAAAGTCGACGATTACCCATTCGGCGGTGAGGCAGGTATGGTTATGAAGATTGAGCCTGTCGACCGCTGCCTGACGGCTCTGAAGGCCGAACGCGACTATGACGAGATTATCTTCACGTCGCCCGACGGCGAGTTGCTCTCGCAGCACATGGCCAACACCATGTCGATGCTTGAAAATATAGTGATACTTTGCGGACACTACAAGGGCATCGACCACCGCATACGCGAGCATCTTGTGACTCGTGAGATTTCGATCGGCGATTATGTGCTTACCGGCGGCGAGCTTCCCGCTCTTGTCATAGCCGACTCAATCGTGCGTCTTATTCCCGGCGCGATAGGCGATGAACAGAGCGCGCTTTCCGATTCTTTCCAGGACGATATACTCTCGGCACCGGTCTATTCACGTCCGGCTGTCTACAATGGCTGGGAAGTACCACCTATCCTGCTTTCGGGTCATGAGGCAAAAATAGCCGAATGGCGTCACGAACAGGCTCTGGAGCGCACACGCCTCTTGCGTCCTCATCTGCTTGACAAACTCAATTCCCATGATTGATCCGGCTCTGTATCTTATACCCGTTCCGCTCTCTGATGCCACGCGCCCTGCTGAGGTGCTTCCTCAATCAGTGCTCGACATTGTGGGGCAACTGAACTACTTTGCCGTGGAGAACGTCAGGAGTGCGCGGCGGTTTATCAAGAGCGTCGATCATGGTGCCGACATATCGTCGATGCATTTCGACGTGCTCGACGAGCATACGGCTCCTGCCGATGTTCCGGCGATGCTTGAGCCGCTTCGTCAAGGTATTCCCATGGGTGTCATCTCCGAGGCCGGTTGCCCCGGAGTGGCCGATCCCGGTGCGCTGCTTGTCGAGGCTGCAAGGCGCGAGAATCTTGATGTGCGTCCGCTCGTAGGGCCGTCAAGTATTCTTCTGGGGCTTATGGCCTCGGGATTCAATGGTCAGAATTTCGCTTTCTCTGGTTATCTTCCCATTGAGCCACAGGCACGTAAACGCCGTTTCCGGCAAATAACCGAACGCATACGTAATGAGCGGCAGACTCAGATTTTCATCGAGACTCCCTACCGCAACAACAAACTCATTGCTGAATTGGCTGCGACTCTGCCAGGTGAGATGCAGCTTTGTGTGGCGTGTGAGCTGACGGCTCCCACGCAGCAGGTGATGCTCATGCCGCTTTCAAAGTGGCGCAATGCCTCCTATGATTTCTCGAAGCGTCCGGCAATATTTCTTTTAAACTGAATTTTCCTCACAACGGCAAGTCAATATGGCCCGCAACAAACGCAGATCAGACCCCTATAATCAGCCGGGATTGTTCGACTCAGTCCCGGATGAGCCGTCTGTTGTGCCTGGTGATTTTGAGATGCCGTCGCTCACGGGAGGTGAGGCTCCTTCGCAACTTCCCCCTCCGGAACTCCTGGAGTCACCGCTCGGGGAACTTGCACGTCCAAACACTATCAACCGCTTTAGATTCATATCATTCGGTAGCGGAAGCAGCGGAAACTGCGCCTATATCGGCAATGACCATTCAGGACTTCTCATTGATGCCGGTGTGGATTCGGCACATGTGGCAGGCGAACTGCGACGTCAGGGTATTTCCATGGATAAGGTCAAAGGAATCATTCTGACGCATGACCACGGTGATCACACACGCTATGCNTACAACATACTGCGNAACAACCGACACATGGCGCTCTATGCCACCCCGAGAGCATTTAACGGCATGTTGCGCCGCCACAGCGTGTCGCGCCGCATAAAGGACTATCATCATCCTGTCTACAAAGAGATAGCCTTTCATGTCGATGACTTTACAATCACTCCCTTTGAGGTGATGCACGACGGCACTGACAATGTGGGNTTNCTGGTTTCGTTGGGAGAAGGCGCTGTCAGGTTTGTAGTTGCCACTGACCTTGGCGTGATTTCAGAGCGCGCGCACTTCTATATGGCGCAGGCGACGGCACTCATGCTTGAGAGTAACTACGATGCCGTGATGCTGCGCGAGGGGCATTATCCTGAATATCTGAAAGCACGCATTGCTGCTGCCAACGGACATCTCGACAATGCCGACACAGCACGCTGGCTTAGAGACAACTATTCGCCGCAGCTGAAACACGTGTTTCTCTGTCATCTCTCCCACGACAACAACACTCCTGAGATTGCCCTGGCATCGGCGCGACAGGCACTTATCGACGGTGGAGCCTCATCGGTTGGCGATGGCACAATGTCGCTTGAATCCCGTCAGGCTCCTGTGCAACTCGTGGCATTACCACGCTTTGATCCGTCGCCAATGTTTATCATCAGATATTGAAGTGATTTAAACTTATTGAATATCCTAAAATACTCCGTTATGAAAGTCCTGATTATCAACGGACCCAACTTAAATCTGCTTGGCGTGCGCGAACCGGGTGTCTATGGCAGTCTCTCCATGGATGACTACCTTGAAGCTTTATGTGCTGACTATCGCGATATTGATATCGAGTATTTTCAGAGCAATCATGAGGGGGAAATAATCGACCGATTGCATGAAGTGGGATTTGACCGTGAATATAAAGGCATTGCCCTTAATGCGGGAGCCTACACACACACCTCGCTCGCAATAGCCGATGCCATACGCGCCATCGAGCTGCCTGTGGTCGAAGTACACATCTCCAACGTGCATTCCCGTGAGGAGATACGTCACCGCTCACTTATCGCTCCAGCCTGCAAAGGTGTGATCGCCGGATTCGGNTTAGACTCCTACCGCCTTGCCATTGAAGCTATCAAGGAGCTGTAGNTAGCGTATCCCTATTGAGCGAGCATCAAACTTTTCCACCGACATTCTGAGCGTCAGGGCATCCGGTGCCTTGTCACTCAATGCCCATGCCAGAGCGTCGGCCATGCCTTGTGCGTCGCCCGGTGCTACGAGCATTCCGTTCACCCCACTTTCTATTATATCGCGTTGACCGCCACTGTCGGTTGCAACGGCGACACAACCATTGGCGAGCCCTTCAACGATAGTAGTCGGCAACATCTCGAAGTGCGATGTCGACATAACCACTTTGCCACGTTCCATCAGAGATCTAACCTCGGCACTGCTTATCGGACCAAGCCATCGGTGCGGCATACGCAGACCTGCCAGCGCATTTCTNTCGCGCAGGGCGCCGAAAAACACCGCTTCGGTATCTGCGGCACAACCATTGTCATACAANNNGTTAAGNGCATTGATAGCAAGCGGTAAATTCTTAACATCNTCATCAAGGCGGGCAGCTCCCATTATTATCATTGGTTCGCGCCTGACTCTGACCTTGGCGATCGAAGGTAGTGCAATGGGGTTGGGTATCACTGTCACATCCCTGCCGCCCAAAAGTGTGCTTTCAGCAGCGCGTTCAGCAAGCCAGGAGCTTACTGCAACGAATTTCAAGTGTGACCCGGAGAGGTAAAGTTTTTCTTTACGCTTCCACACTCTTCGTGACAGATCATTTTTCCAGGCCATGGCGTGAAGCAACGGGCAGCAACCGCACCGGCCTCCGGCAGCCCAGCGCCGACATGCTCCGGGCAGATGGCATATNCCCGTCATTGCCCACTGGTCGTGCATCACCATAAGGACAGGCTTCCCGGATGCGCATATTTGCTTGATTTCGGCAAGAGACAGAAATCCCTGACAAGTCCANCCAATAATGATTGCGTCGGCCTCAGCAACGAAGGAATGAGCAAAAACAGGCACTCCCGACGATGCCGTGGATACTTTCCACAGGTCGCGGCGATTCATNCCATTCTGGAGGAATATTTCTCCACGTTCGGCCACAAAAGGCAAGAGACGGCTCCGGCGATCGCCGGCAGCCGTCTCCACAAAATCGGTATTAAGTTTTTCATCTCTGCGCAGCACTATCATGCGTGCGTCGTGNCCNAGGTCGCGCAATGCCTCCGTCACACGGCGTGTCACCACAGCGGCGCCTCCGGTGGATTCAGAGGTCGACAGCAAAGCTATGCGCATAGCGGAGATGAAACGGTGTGATCAGAGAAGTTTCTTCACGTTGGCCTCGAGCTGCGACAGATCCTCGATGCGTGCCACCAGATCACCGTTGCGGTCGATCAGGAATGTTGCGGGAATCGTGCCCACGTTGTAGAGCATGAGGTAGGTGGCACCAATNTTAGGTGAATTATAGACGGTCACCCAGGGGAGATTGGAAGCAGACTTCAGCCAGCTGAATTCATCGCCGTCAAGTCCCACCTGATACACNTTGACAGCACCGTTGGTTTCATCGACAATCTTGTTGAGAAGCACGTTGAGTGCGGGTGCGAAATCAGCCGAGTAGGTCGTGAAGTTCAGAATGGTAGGTTTGCCGTTGCCGACTGTCTCGGAGAGCTTNGCTTCCTTTCCGTTCTCATCGAGAAGCACTATGTCGGGGTACTGNACCTCGTTTGCTTCAATGTCGCCTCCTATCTCNCGCGGCGGACGCATGGCGCGCTGTGCCGAGATATAGAGTTTGGTCAGGTANCTGGTGCGCGGATCCTCGGGGCGCTCACGGTTGTAGGCGTTGGCTACCGCTCCTATAATGCGCAGATCCTGCTTGTTGCCNGGATTGAAAAGAGGTGCTCCTCCAGGAAGCTGCTTGTTGATGATGTAGTAGGCCGTGATGCTGGCAGGATCAGTGAGCAGAAGTTCACTTATCTTACGCTTCAGTGTGTCGGTGTTGGCACTCTGNTGAGCAATCATGGTGTTGACGTTCTGCATCATTTCGGCCTGGGAGCTTCCCGAGACTTCATAATTGCGATCNATGCCTGGAGCCGAGGCATTCACCGTGACCTTGTCGATGGAGTCGATGGGGAAATAAGCCGACGAGTTGCCTATCGTAAGACGATAAATTTCAGGGCGTGCGGGAGCNTCCTGAGCAAAGACATAATTGCCTGTGGCATCAAGGCGCACGGTGTCCATCGTGTACCAGTTGCCGTTGGGAGCCATGCCCTCAAGAATCAGAAGCTCGTTGTCGGCGCCATTAATGACACCGTTCACTTCCCACTGATTCTTAGTGCCACATGANCTCAGTGCAAGCAATGACACACAGCCGGCCGCAACGAGTGTTTTCAGAGAGAGTTTCATTAGATATTCTGGTTTATGGCTGCCGCGATGTGGATCATCTCGGCCTCCGGAAGTTGGAGTTTCGGTCTTTTGAAATCAAGGTCACCCTCGCTGTTGAGCGGCACGAGATGTATGTGGGCGTGGGGGACGTCCATACCTATCACAGCCACACCCACGCGGGCGCAACCGGTGGCAGCCTTCAGACCTTTGGCAACCTTCTGGGCAAACTTCATCAGTTCAGCGAGTTCGTCGGGGGTAAGATCAAACAGATAATCCACCTCACGGCGCGGTATCACCAGCGTGTGCCCCTCGGCCACGGGATTAATGTCGAGAAATGCATAGTGTCGGTCATCTTCCGCTACTTTGTAGGAAGGAATTTCCCCGGCAGCTATGCGTGAGAAAATGCTTGCCATCAGAAACCGATTTCCATGATTTCAAACTTCATCAGCCCCGACGGAACGCGTATCTCAACTGTTTCGCCCACTTTGTGACCGAGCAGTCCCTGAGCGATAGGGGTCGATGACGCAATCTTCTTTTCACGCAGATTAGCCTCAGAATCNGCTACGATTGTATATTCGACAACACTACCGTTGGTCAGATTCTTTATCTTGACGCGGTTGAGTATCTGCACCTCATCGGTTGTAAGTTTCGATTCGTCGATGATGCGGGCGTTGGCCACAAGATCCTTCAGCTGAGAGATCTTCATCTCCAGCATTCCCTGAGCCTCCTTTGCGGCATCATATTCTGCGTTCTCCGAGAGATCACCCTTGTCGCGTGCCTCAGCGATAGCGCGTGAGATTTCAGGACGCTTCACTGATTCAAGATAAGCGATCTCTTCCATTTTCTTCTTATAACCTTCTTTGGTCATGAAAGTTATAGCCATGTGTAAAAGTGTTTTAGGGTTTGTAATAGAGGGAGAAAATCCTACAGGACACAGTAAAAAAGAAGAATCCCGGGACTGCTTTTTCGCCGGAACCCTTTTGTTGCTCATTGTGAGCCCATGCCTGTCTGAACGCCTCTGCCGCAGTCTCGGGTGACTCTGACAAGCCACACCGATACCGTTGCATTTGCACGGACAAAGTTAATACTTTAAATATTCCAAAACAAAAATATCCGCTCCAACTTCCATTCTTGTTTGTCAATGGCGTCTATGTGTATGAAAATAGCAGAATTAGTCAGCAGAACTGCACATAAAAAACCGGCTTATAGTTCGGTNAGTATGTTACAAGNATAAANTGATCTNCGGGAGGTGAACATAAATCNNATATGTTAAATATNATTAATTAGGATACCATTTTGGATGCCATTTCTTTTCTTTGCAAACAAAAAATCACTTCTAATTATGGAAATTGTCAGTGCAAGGGAATTCCGCTCCAATCAGGGGAAATTTTTGAAAGCTGCAAAAGCAGGGCAAACGGTTCTGCTCACTTCGCGTGAGGGGAGTTTCAGGATAGTTCCAGTTACGGAACACGATTCTATCACCGATCGCGTTTCCGATAGTCTGCGCGAAGTTAAGATGATACAGGCCGGGAAAATAAAGGGTATATCGNTAGATGACCTGCTCAATGAAATTTGAGGTCATTGCCACGCCTCATTTCAGGAAAAGCCTGAAAGCATTGATAAAGAGGCACCGNTCCATGAAGANCGATTTTGTGGCATTCGCNACTTCGTTGAAAGAAAATCCGCTTCAGGGCGATGAACTATGTCCCGGAATACGGAAGATAAGAATGGCGATTACTTCTAAAGGACGCGGGAAGTCGGGAGGCACAAGAGTGATCACATATACTGTGCTCGCAACAGAAGAAAGCGGGACTGTCTATCTTGTGGAGATTTATGATAAGGCTGATTACTCGACGGTTGATGTCGGTATTCTGCAGCATCTGATCAAGGATATCAATTTGTAGGTACTCAGGGGGCGAGACAGGGGGGCGTTTCCGGGTTTTAACATTTTGTAGCGTGTTTAAGTCGCGGCAATGATCTATCTTCGCGCTACAATTCTGATTAACAAAAATAGACTCTTGCAATGAAAACCCGCGAACAGCTCATTGACGAGCTTCTCGACCTCGCGTTTGCCGAAGATATAGGCGACGGTGACCACACCACACTTTCAACAATCCCTGCCGATGAGATGGGGCGTCAACGCCTCGTTGTGAAAGAAGAGGGAATACTTGCCGGCGTGGAGATTGCAGCAAAAGTGTTTGAAAAGCTTGATCCGTCGCTGAAAATGACGGTCATGATCCCCGACGGNTCTCATGTGCGTCCCGGCGACATCGCATTTACCGTCGAGGGACCTGTGCGCTCGCTCCTCATTGCTGAGCGCACCATGCTCAACATCATGCAGCGTATGAGCGGTATCGCTACAACCACAGCCCGCTATCAGCAGAAACTCGAGGGANTGCACACCAAGGTGCTCGACACCCGCAAGACTACCCCGGGTATGCGCATGCTTGAGAAGGAGGCAGTAAAGATAGGAGGCGGATGCAACCACCGCATCGGTCTTTTCGACATGATCCTGATCAAGGACAATCATGTGGACTTCGCCGGAGGCATCATTCCTGCTGTTGAGCGNGCCCGCGCATATTGCCGGGAGAAAGGGCTCGACCTAAAGGTTGAGGTGGAGACACGCAATNCNCGTGAAATTGACGAGGCGCTTCAGGCCGGTGCCGACCGTATCATGCTCGACAACTTCACCGTCGACGCCACCCGTGAGGCTGTGAAACAGATAGCCGGACGTGCCGAGATTGAATCGTCGGGCGGTATCACTATCGAAAATCTGCGCCANTATGGTGAATGCGGAGTAGACTATATCTCCGTTGGCGCGCTCACTCACTCAGTGAANGGACTCGACATGAGNTTCAAAGCCTATTAAAAGCCAAGGTTCTTAAAAAATCCAAGNGGCTGTGTCATTTCATTTTGACACAGCCTCTTGCTATATTATAACGGGGTGCTCCGAGCGGGACTCGAACCCGCACAACCGCAATGGTCAAGGGATTTTAAGTCCCTCGTGTCTACCATTCCACCATCGGAGCAGAAGCAGCCTCAAGCATGGCTTCGGCTACAAAGATAATTGTTTTTTCATGAAAACGAAAGATCATTTGACAACTGATGTCGATGTATCGTTGCCGGACGATTCTTCTTCGTCATCATCTTCATCGGGTGCCGCTGCCGGAACAAGCATTGCCGATCCCTCCCAAAGAATGTAGATGGGAAGGAAGACCATCATAAGAGTGAAAGGATCGCCTGTGGGAGTGATTATAGCGGCAGCAATCATCAACACCACAATGGCGTGACGACGGAACTTACTGAAGAAGTCACGCGTGAGCAGCCCCATGCGTCCAAGCAGCCATGCAAGCAGCGGCAGCTCAAATACAACTCCCATGAGCAGAATGATCATAAGGAAGTTGTCCATGTAGGAGGAGATGGAGACGGTGTTGGGGATTGAGTCACTAAGCTGATATCCCGCAAGGAANCGGAGTGTGAGCGGGAAAACGAGGAAATATCCTACCGCGACCCCCGCATAAAACATTATATTGCCGAATGCAAAAGCTTTGACGGCTCCNCGTCGCTCGTTAGGCAACAGTCCCGGNCGCACAAATGTCCAGAAAAGGTATATTATAATGGGAAATGTGAGGACAACTGCCAGCCAGCAGGAAAGCGACATGTGGATAAAGAACTGCGATGCAAGCTCGATGTTGACCAGAGTCACATGGAAATCATCGCCTCCAAACGATGGCAGCCACGCAGAATCTCCCTGACCGCTCATGAAGGAGAGGAGATTGTAAAGCGGAAAATCAGGACGACAAGGTGCAAGAATGACACTGTCCATGATCTGCCGCATGTAGATAAACAACAGGACGGCAGCGATAATGATTACACCGCCGATCTTGAACAGAACACCTCGCAAAGCTTCAAGGTGATCCCAGAATCCCATTTCCGTATTATTGCCAGTCGCCATGTTCTGCCAAATGGATATAACACAATCACGCACACTCATCAGCCG
>JAAVGC010000069.1 GCA_014800445.1 Bacteroidales bacterium
TATCCTCGGCCTTTCGGTGCTTTTCAGCCTATGACTACAGCAGCTGATCCTGAACCTACTAATGGCTTAGGTCTTACTTTGTATCCAAAAGATGCTAACAATAGAAATATTTCAAGATCATGGGGCCAAATTGGTTTTACTCCTCAAAATAGTAGTACCGGTGAGGGAATGGGCATATTCTATGCTACCGTGAATAATCAACGTAGAAAGTATCGTGTACCTACTTACGATGATTTTAACACTCTTAATACGGCTGAATATGCATACGGTGTTTGCTATGGTGCGGGTGCCACGGAAACAAAGATGAATCCCGATGAGGCGTTTGGCTTTATCAACCCAACTAACGATGCTGAAACAACCCCCTTGGGAATGCGTGGAATATTTGTCTACAATCCCGATAATGCCAATCAAATCTTCTTCCCAATCGGTAAGTATGGTGTCGGTCGTCGCCGTATGTTTAATCTAAGTAACACAAATAAACCCTCACTGTCGAATTCTAATGCAACTTCACCAGGTGAACTATATTGGAGAGGAACATTATGGTATGGCGACACCAACAGACCACTTGATGTATCCATGGGTACTAACGATTGGTATAGACCGATGGCATATAATGTATGTTACCAACAAGGAGCGATATATTGGATTGACAAATGGGTTAGTAGAAATATCACCGGCACAGGATCTGATTGTTTAGGATGGGACATGAATTACTACGGCTTTGATTTTAGTCCATATACCGCCAACAACTGGCAAGATGCCTGCATCATCAAACTCGTTGTTGATGAATAATCCCGACACAATGATTCCGTCGTAATTTCAGCGATTACACACGCTATATGCCGCCCGCGCCCGTCCCCTCGGTCGCGGGCAGCTCATTTTCTCCACTCTTCGGCAGATCATCCGCCCTCCCCCGTCGAAGACGGATAATAATACCAACCCCCACATCGAGCCGAAGGCGATAGTATGGGGTAATATCAGCATCAGCGTGGATTGGCATCGAAGATGTCAATTAGCCGACCTCTGCGAGGCCGATTTTTCTACAATCCATTATACCCCACACCTCCGCGCATAAGCGCTCGATGTGGGGCTTACAACTAACATCCGTCTTCGACGGATCACTTCGTACAGCTACATCCTCCGAGTTCTCCGATCTCAAACGCGATGCCCCCCACCAAAAATGCCTGACGAGGCATTTTAAAACAGTAGCCGGGCGCGCCAACAGGTGCACCCGAAAAAAAAGAAAATCGGCTGGAGATATTGATGTCAATATTCCAACCGATTTCTAAGTGTCCGAAATGAGACTCGAACTCACACGAGCTAATGCTCACTACCCCCTCAAAGTAGCGCGTCTACCAATTCCGCCATCCGGACATTGAATGCACAATCGATGTCAAATCAACTTCTTTTCCTAATGTTGAAGAGTTGGAGCGAAAAACGGGACTCGAACCCGCGACCCCGACCTTGGCAAGGTCGTGCTCTACCAACTGAGCTATTTTCGCAGGAGTAGGAAAAGTCGCCGTTAGGCTGACAAAGATCCTGTGCAAATAAGTTTAATTTTCTCTTGTTTTGAGCGAAAAACGGGACTCGAACCCGCGACCCCGACCTTGGCAAGGTCGTGCTCTACCAACTGAGCTATTTTCGCAATCTACTCTTGCATTGGGGAGGGTTGTTTTCCCGTTTGCGATGCAAAGGTAGGCATTATTTTTATACTGACAAAACTTTTGGCAACTTTTTTTATCAAAAGTTTCAGTGAGTGATGCGCCCGAGTGCTTCCTGGAGTCGCTCAGTGGTGGCACACAGGGATATACGCACATAACGATCGCCTTGATTACCGAAGATGAATCCAGGGGTGATGAAGATGTGGTGATCGGCAAGCAGACGATCGGCAAGTGCCTGGCCGGATATTTCGCTGTCGGGGACACGCCCCCAGAGGAAGAGTCCGCGCTGCGAGGGATCAAATGTGCATCCAAGCGCTGTCATGATTTTCTCGGCTATCATGCGGCGCCGGCCATACTCTTCATTAAGGTCGTCGTACCAGTCGGAGCCAAGCGAAAGGGCTTTGACCGCGGCAAGCATCATGGGACGGAACTGGCCGGAATCGACGTTGCTCTTGACGCGGAGTATCCACTGCACGAACTGGGGATTGGATGCCAGCATGGCTATGCGCCAACCGGCCATGTTGTGGCTCTTTGAAAGGGAATTCATCTCCACGGCCACGTCGATGGCTCCGGGAACCTGAAGGATGCTGAGCGGCTCGGAGTTGAGGATGAAGCTATATGGGTTGTCGTGAGCGATGACTATGCCGTGGCGTCGGCCAAAGTCGATGGCTTTCTTGAAGACGTCGAGCGTAGCGGGGGTGCCGGTGGGCATGTGGGGATAATTGAACCACATGATTTTCACACGGTCAAGCGGAACGGTGCGCTCGATGAGGTCGAAATCGGGGTACCAGCCGTTTTCAGCCGTGAGGCTGTAATTGTAGATCTCGGCTCCTACAAGGCGGCTTACTGAAGTGTAGGTGGGATAACCGGGATCGGGCACCAGAACTGCATCGCCTGGATTAAGGAAAGCCAGAGATATGTGCAGAATGCCCTCTTTGGAGCCGATAAGTGGCTGAATCTCGGTGAGAGGGTCAAGCGTCACGCCGTAGGTGCGCTTATACCAGTCGGCAAACGCTTCGCGTAGCTGAGGAATGCCGACATAGGGCTGGTAGGAGTGATTGGCGGGCTGGGCTGCCTCCTGAGCAAGGGTGGAGATGACTGAGGGATGCGGCGGACGATCGGGGCCTCCGATGCCGAGAGAGATAACGTCGGCTCCGGCAGCTTTCATCTGTGCGATCTCGCGGAGTTTGGTCGAGAAGTAGTATTCTTTTACGTCGCTGACGCGGTCAGCAGGGCATATTGTCTTTTCCATTAATAAATGTTTTATACTTTATTGCGGCACTCGGAGTATTCACCGAGTACGCGCAGATCATTGATGAGGGGACGCACTGCATCGAGCGCCTGGCGGTAACGCACGAAGCTGTCGAAGGTGAGATCGACATAGAAACGGTACTCCCACTCACGACCGATGACGGGTAAGGACTGTATTTTGGAGAGGTTGATGTCGTAGAAAGAGAAAATCGTGAGCACTTTGGAAAGGGCACCGTGGGTGTGTGGGAGAGTAAACACAACGGACGCTTTGTCGAGCTCCTCGTCGCGCGGCTTCATCTCGCGGGCCACAAGGGGATCGGCGAGAATGAGGAAACGCGTGAAGTTACGTTTGTTGGTTTCGATACCGCGGGCGAGGATATTGAGTCCGTAGAGTCCGGCGGCATACTCGCCGCACACTGCGGCGTGACCGGTGAGCGACTGCTCGGCTATCTCACGTGCGGAGCCGGCGGTATCGAATTTCTCGATCATCTTCATGCGCGGGTGGGTGCGCAGAAACTGCTCGCACTGCATGAGTGCCATTGGGTGGGAATTGACTTCATGGAGCGTGTCGAATGTATCACCCGGCAATGCGGCAAGCACGTGGGATATGCGCATCTTGTACTCGCCTATTATCTCGAGATTGCTCTTGCGCAAAAGTTCATGATTGGGAAGGATGCTCCCGGCAATGGTGTTCTCTATGGCAAGGATGCCAAGAAGCGAGGCGTCGGACGCAAGGGCGGCAAACATGTCGGGGAACGTGTCGCAGGGAATTGTGGTTATGTCGTGTCCTGCGAAGTACTCACGGGCGGCGGCATCGTGGTAGCACCCGGCCACTCCCTGAATTGTGACTCTGATATTATCCATCGATGATAATGAAGTGATCTAAACTTATTACAAAGTATTAATCACGAAGTGAAATGAACCATGACATTTAATATTCAAGCCTTCTTCGGGCTGTTTCGGAACCTCTCTTCGGTCATAATGGAACCCAATCACACGCCTTCTTCGCGATTCCGAACTATCCTCGAAGCAGTCCACGAATCTTAAATTGCCATAAGTTTGGATCACTTCAATGTTTTGAGAAGTTGCAAAGATAAAGAAGTGATTTAAACTTCCGGCAAAATGTGGAACAAAAGTGAATAAAACCGATATTTTTCTGTCATTGCTGATATTGAAAATGTGAATAAACGCAAAACAATAATAATCATTTCCAAAATGATGCAGGGCGAGTTGCATATTTGGACGCGGCGTTTTTTCTTTGCATGACAATATTCACATAGCGCGCTTCATCGGCGCACCGCGCAACACTTAGAATCATTATCTTCATAAATATCTCTCCCTTTCTGAATTATGAATATGTCAAGCATGAGCAATGTGGCCCGATTGGCTTTCACGATCATACTTTTCAATATAGCTATACTGGGCGTAAAGGCTCAGACTGTGCGTGCCGTGCATTTTGTGTCCGGTCAAGGCAGCAACAAACCTGTATATGAATACAATTCAGTCGACATTCCACCAAGTTTTCCGGGTGGTAAATTGTCGATGATGCGCTATATCAATTCCGAACGCCGCTACCCCTCGCAAGCCTACGATCAAGGTATCGAAGGACGGGTGACATGTGGCTTCGTGGTGGGTGCCGACGGCTCGATCAAGGAGGTGAGCGTACTGAAGAGCGCTTATCCTGCCCTTGACGCGGAGGCAGTGCGTCTTGTTGAATCAATGCCCAAATGGGATCCCGGCATAGTCGACGGGGAGAAGGTGGCTGTCTACTGTGTCATGCCTATAGCATTCCGGCTATAAAAAACATCACAGCGTCAACGGCTGTAACGCTTGGGGAATTGCCGGGGAAGGAGTATCTTTGCACCTGGAAAATGAGCCCGGACTCACATTGTCATGTGTGACACGACGGGACTAATTTATGTCTACACAAGCATAACAGCAAGAGCATGGAACATATCTCGCAGAGAATTCAGGCTATGTCGCCGTCGGCGACTCTGGCCATGTCGCAGAAAAGTGCCGAACTCAAGGCCCAGGGTGTCGATGTGATCAACCTTTCGGTGGGCGAACCCGACTTCGAAACTCCCGACCACATCAGAGAAGCTGCCAAAAAGGCTATTGACGAAGGATATACCCGCTATACTCCCGTGCCGGGCTACATGTCGCTGCGCAAGGCTATTGCAGCAAAGCTTGAAAGCGAGAACGGACTGACCTACAAGCCGGAACAGATCGTGGTGTCGAACGGTGCAAAACAGTCGCTCTGCAATATCATACTCGCAACAATCAATCCTGGCGACGAAGTGGTGATACCCACTCCGGCATGGGTGAGCTACATAGAGATGGTGAAACTCGCCGAGGGTGTGGTGAAGGAGGTACCTGCCACTATCGAGCAGGACTTCAAAGTGACACCGGAGCAACTTGCAGCCGCGTTGAATGAGAAAACCCGCATGGTGCTGATATGCTCACCGTCGAACCCGACCGGCTCAGTCTACACACGCGAGGAGCTTCAGGCTCTCGTGGACGTGCTCAAGGAGTGGCCCGATGTAATCATACTCGCCGACGAGATCTATGAGCACATCAACTATACAGGCTCATTCACGTCACTCGGCGCATTCCCCGAAACAGCTGACCGCACGGTGATCGTCAACGGTGTCTCGAAAGCATACGCCATGACCGGCTGGCGTGTGGGCTGGTGTGCCGCTCCGCTCTGGCTTGCTAAAGCCACCAATAAACTTCAGGGACAATACACCTCGGGGTGCTCGTCGATCGCACAGAAGGCGGCCGAAGCTGCCTACCTCGGATCACAGGAATGTGTCGAGGAGATGCGCAAGGCATTTGAACGCCGCCGCGACCTCATTGTCGAGTTAGCTTCACAAATACCGGGATGGAAGGTAAATGTGCCTCAGGGAGCTTTCTATCTCTTTCCCGAAGTGTCGAGCTATTTCGGTAAACGCTGCGGTGACTGCGTGATAAACAATGCCAACGATCTGGCAATGTATCTGCTCGAGGAAGCTCATGTGGCAACAGTGGACGGCGGTGCATTCAGTCTGCCTGGCTATCTGCGCCTGAGCTACGCTACAAGCGACGACAATCTGCGCGAGGCCATGCGCCGCATCTCAGCGGCTCTCGCCAAGCTCAACTGAAACGATTTTTAACCCGTGAAAAGACCTTTTATAGCCCTTGCAGCAGCCACAATCACTGTTGCAGGGGTTCTTTGTCCACTGCATGCCGAAAAGCGTCAGGTCAAGGTGAGAATCATCGAGACCTCTGACGTGCACGGTAACTTTTTTCCATACGATTTCATCAACCGTCAGGCAGGCACCGGAAGTCTTGCCCGCGTGCACTCGGCAGTAGAGAAATCGCGCAAGGAAGTTGGCGCCGACAATGTGATTCTTGTCGACAATGGCGACATACTCCAGGGACAACCCACCGCCTACTACTACAACTTTATCGACACCGCATCACGTCATGTGGCAGCGGAAATGATGGATTTCATGGGTTACAACCTCGGCACTCTCGGCAATCACGACATCGAGACGGGACATGAGGTTTACGACCGGTGGATCAGGACATCGGGACATCCGATACTTGGAGCCAACATAATAGACACTAAAACCGGGCGCCCCTACGTCGAACCGTATAAGATCATCGAACGCAATGGCCTTAAAATAGCATTCTTGGGGCTTATTACGCCCGGGATACCGGGCTGGCTGCCTGAGAATCTGTGGGAAGGACTGCGATTTGAGGAGATGGTGCCGTCGGCACGCAAATGGATCAACTATCTGCGCACCTATGAGAAACCTGACGTTATCGTCGGAGTGTTTCATTCGGGTCGCGACCACACAAAGACCACGGGCGATGTGATTGAAAACGCTTCGGTCCTCGTCGCAAAAGAGGTGCCGGGGTTCGACGTAGTGATGATGGGACACGACCACTCAAAATTCCTTGATTTCATAAAAAATGATGCAGGAAAAACGGTGCTTGTGGGTAATCCTGCCAGCAATGCCGACCTTATCTTCACGGTTGATATAGAGGCTGAAATTGATGATACAGGGAATGTGGGCGATGTTGTGATAAAGGGTGATGTTTCCACTGTCAATAATCTGCCTCCGTCGGCAGAATTCATGGAACGCTTTGAGCCTCAGCGCAAGGCTGTTGAAGATTTCGTAGGACGCAATATCGGTGAATTTACAGCCGAGATGAGCACCAGGGATGCCTACTTTGGCCCGTCGGCATTCATTGATTTCATACATGAATTGCAGCTCGCTATCTCTGGAGCGCAGATTTCAATGGCAGCCCCGCTGACTTTTGATGCCACAATACCGGCCGGTGAGGTGACGGTGAGCGATATGTTCAATCTATACAAGTATGAGAACATGCTGTACACGATGCGTCTGACCGGACAGGAAATCAAAGACTATCTTGAAATGAGCTATGACTTGTGGACGCAACAGATGAAGTCGGCCGACGATCACCTGCTGAATCTGCGTGACGCCAGTGCATCCGATATGAGTCACACCGGCTTCAGGCATCCAAGTTACAATTTCGACTCGGCAGCAGGTATTATCTACACCGTGGATGTTACCAAGCCAAAGGGAGAGAAAATCACAATCATCTCGCTCGCCGACGGGACACCGTTTGATCCACAGCAGGACTATACAGTAGCGATCAATTCCTATCGTGGAAACGGAGGTGGCAATCTGCTTACCGAAGGGGCAGGAATCGCCAAAAAGGATCTGAAAGGACGCATCATCAAGTCGACCGACAAGGATCTGCGCTACTACATGATGAAACATATCGAGGAACAGAAAACGCTGACGCCAAGATCGCTGAATCAGTGGAAATTCGTTCCTGAAACAATAGTGAAACCGGCGGCCGAGCGTGACCGGCAGTTACTTTTCAATGACCGATAACCATGGAAAAAAAACGCATCTGGGAGCTTGGACGTGACACGGTCGAGACCTATCGGGAAAAAACAAAACTTCCGCTGGTGCTTGTGGTCGACAATGTGCGCAGTCTTAACAACATAGGCGCTATGTTCAGAACCGCCGACGCTTTTCTGGTCAGCCAGATAGTGCTCTGCGGTATCTCCTCCCCACCCCCATCACCCGAAATACACAAAACAGCCCTCGGAGCCGAGGAAACGGTGGCATGGAGCTACTACACCGACACTATTGAGGCGATAGAAGTTCTGCGTGCCTCCGGCTACACAATATGCTGCCTTGAGCAAGTGAAAGGTAGCATAGAGTTACAGAAATTCGAGGTCTCCGACGCCGGCAAATATGCAATCGTCGTTGGCAATGAGGTGGACGGTGTGGATCAGCGCGTTGTCGACGCCTCAGATGTTGCACTCGAGATACCTCAGCACGGCACAAAACATTCACTAAACGTATCGGTCTCGGCGGCATTGTCGCTGTGGCANTTTTTCTTACAACTCACATGAAAAGACTGCTTATCGTAGGGGCGGGAGGATTTATAGGAGGCTTTATTGCCCGTGAAGGACTGAACCGCGGTTATGAGGTGTGGGCTACTGTCAGAAGCACCACATCGCTGAGATACCTTGATGACGAGCGAATCCACATCGTCACTCTTGACTATGACGATCCTGACCAGATGGCGGTAACTCTCGACAAAGAGATGCCGGGCGATACCGGATGGGAATACATAATCTACAACCTCGGTGCTACTAAAGCGCTCGATTTCCCTGAATTCAACCGCGTGAATTTCCAGTATCTGCGCTCGGTGGGCGAAGTGCTTAAAAGCATAGGCTGCACACCTCAGATTTTCCTGTTTATGAGCAGTCTGAGTGTTCTCGGCCCCGGCGATGAGATCTCCTACTCCCCTCTCGACGCCAACATGATACCGCAACCCAACACACGCTATGGTGTGTCGAAACTGAAGGCGGAGCAATGGCTTGAGTTCCAGAGCGGTCTTCCATGGGTAATCTTCCGTCCGACAGGGGTCTACGGACCACATGACAAGGACTACAAGATGATGATTCAGGCAATTGACTCTCATGTGGATTTCGGCGTTGGTTATCGCAAGCAATTGCTTACGTTCATCTATGTTGAGGATCTTGTTTCAGCCATGTATGATTGCCTCGCCGCCGATCCTGAGAAAGTCACCAGAAAGAAATATATAATCTCGGAGAAACGCGCATATACACAAAAAGAATTCCGCGACATCGTTGCAGCAGAACTTAATCGTAAAGTTGTGCTTCCTGTTGTTCTACCGCTCTGGGCCACTTACGGTGCGAGCTACGTAGCCGAAAAGATCGGACGCCTGCGCCTGAAACCTTCGACGCTTAACCGCGACAAATACAACATCATGAAGCAGCGCAACTGGAATGCCGACACGACCGATGCCGAGCGCGACTTCGGATTCAATCCGCGGCACTCCCTGCGCGACGGCATAGCAAAGACTGTGGCAGCCTACCTTGCTGAAAAAAACAACAAATAACTCTGCGACCACATAAGACAATCAACGCCGGCAATCCATGAACGATGCCGGCGTTGATTCTGTTTTCAGACTGACTTCTGATCATCAGAAGGTGGAGCAGGTGACGGAATTGCAGGATTTTTTCCACCTCCGTCGGCACTTGCAAATACTTTGCTCAAATATCTCTCTTGGAATTTTTGCAACAGTTCCCAGAATCCGGGAACAAAGAGAGTTCCGAATACAGCATTAATAGCCATACCGAATACCACGGCCGTACCAAGAGCAACGCGTGATGCTGCTCCGGCACCGGTTGCATACAGCATCGGCATCACACCGAACACAAATGCAAGTGCTGTCATCATGATCGGCCGGAAGCGTATCGTACCGGCATCAAGGGCAGCCTGACGTATAGTCTTACCTGATTTACGGAAGTCCACCGCGTATTCGACAATAAGGATAGCATTCTTAGCCGATAATCCAAGCAACAGGATTATACCGATCTGTGTGTAGATCGAGATCGACTGCGACATGAGCAGACAACCTAGCACAGTGCCAAGTATTGCCGTCGGCATTGATATTACCACAGCTATAGGATCGGTCCAGCTCTCATACTGTGCCGAAAGCACAAGGAGTGTTATTATCACTGCAAAGATCAGTACCGTTGAAACTGTTGTGCTCGATTGTGTCTCTTGATAAGCCTCGCCGGTCCATGCAAACGCAAAGTTATTGCCTACAGCATCATTAAGCAGGCTCTCCATAGCGGATATACCATCGGCACTCGACACGTTGTGGGCAGGAGTACCGGTAATTGATGCTGTGTTATACATGTTGTAACGACTTACCGTGGACTGCCCCATTGTGGGGTTCACAGTAGCAAAAGCTGAGAATGGCACCATTTCACCTGATGAGTTGCGCACGTTGATACGGCGGACATCATCGGCTGTCGTGCGCGACGACGCATCACCACTCACAGTTACCTGATACGTACGACCAAACTTCACGAAGTCATTGACATAACTTCCGCCCATAAACTGCGAGAGAGTTCCGTAGATATCATCCATTGTGAGATTAAGCATCTTAGCACGGTCACGATCGACCTCAACGGTATATTGCGGTACCAAACCCTGGAATTGCGTTGTGATCTGCGCCAGCTTCGGCTCGTCCTTAACCTTTTCCTGCATCTGCTCCACAGCATCGGCAAGAGCCTCGATGCCGAGATTATTAATATCAAGTATCTGCATCTGAAGACCTGAAGTCATTCCGAGACCAGGAATAGAAGGCGGATTAATCGAGAAAACTATAGGCTCCTGATAAGTCGCAGTAATCTCATTTACCTTGGCAATAATTCCATTGACACTCTCACTTTCTGTCTTGCGTTCGCTCCATGGCTTCAGCACCACAAACAGTGAGCCCATGTTTCCTCCCGAGCCTCCACCCATCATGGATTGTCCCGAAATAGCGATCAC
>JAAVGC010000070.1 GCA_014800445.1 Bacteroidales bacterium
TCATGGGTACATACGAACTGCGTCTTTTCGGTGACGATTTCAAACTTTACTCAAGTTTCGGTACTCCGGGGTCGGCAATATATGCCAAACTCGTGTGGCATAAGGGATACAAGGATGATTTGAGAATGAAAATCGTGGACATGCAGTGGCTCGGCGATATGCAGGGCAAACTGGTACATCAGCTAACAGTGGATGTGGTTCCAGGACTGCTGAATGCGGATTTCATGGGCACTCTCAAGGAGTGTGTGAAAAAGGATAATAGTGACAGTGANNTCGGNAANATCAANTGGGCNTTCAGGGTNTTTGATGCGGAGTCAAACCGCGTTATCCGNCTNGATGCGGGAAANAAGATGCCTTTGACNCGAAAACTTCTCGAGACTCTCGATGANATGGAGCTTGATTACAGAGTATCATAAAGATCATAAATAACACTAAATACATTACAACTATGGCATTTACATTTACAGATGAGAACGTGAACGAGATTATCGCTACCGGTCAGCCCGTTGTGATCGACTTCTGGGCTACATGGTGNGGCCCCTGCAAGGCAATGGCTCCCGCTATTGATGCTATTGCAGAGGAGTATGAGGGTAAGGCGGTTATCGGTAAGTATAATATCGATGATGAGACTGAACTTGCTATGAAGTACCGCATTATGAGCGTTCCTACGATTCTTTTCTTCAAGGACGGTAAGAAAACAGATATCCGCCTTGTGGGACTTCAGAATAAGGAAACGCTTAAGTCAAAGGTAGAAGAGCTTTTAGCTCTGTAAGGAGATTGCGGGGGGATGGGTNGCGATGGTGTTTCGCATTTCCGCAGCTCAATGATAACGGTTGTTTTGCCCGTTTCACNGGCATGGAGTTGGGATAAGGCGCACGCGTTGCGCGCTCTTAGTATATATCGTGTGTAGCCGCGCCCTTACAGGCGCGGTTACTGTAGAAGTCGCGTGCGTTGCACGCTTGGAATCAGGAGGACGCACGAGGAGTCGGACGGTTCAGACAAGTCGGACAGCAATAATTATAAGTGACCTCTTCGAGGCCAAAGACCAGATTATGACCATTAACCCCACACCTCGCCGCAAACGCGGCTTGATGTGGGGCTTTTAGTTAATNGCCGTCTTCGACGGCNCAGTGGGGGAGNCGATATAGCTATGGTGGCTATTTGTTTTTTAGGGGAAGAGGGGGAGGGCGTCGGCGACGATGAAGGTGCTTCCGCCGATGAAGATGAGGTCGGAGGGGGAGGCTTCGGCGCGGGCGGCTGTGAGGGCTGTGGTTACGTCGGGGTAGACGTCGCCATGGATNCCGTGGGATGCGGCAATCTGTTGCAGTGTGTCAGGGTCAAGNGCGCGTGGAACGGAGGCGCGGGTGAAGTAGTAGACTGCGTCGCGGGGGAGCAAACTGAGTATTGACGAGATGTCTTTGTCGTTGACAAAGCCGAGAATGCAACGCACTTTTCCGGCTGTCCATGAGGAGAGGGCNGGGGCNAGATACTGCCAGCCTCCNACGTTGTGGCCTGTGTCGGCAATGGTCAGGGGGGCGTCGGCAATGTGCATCCAGCGTCCGGCAAGTCCGGTGAGCTCGCACACGGTGGCAAAGCCACGTAGAACGGCATCGTCGGGGATGGTGAATCCGGCCNTTCGCAGTTGCAGGAGCGCGGTGAGGATTGTGGCTGCATTGCGCGTCTGGCAGTCGCCTGTTAGCTCGGCTTCGATGCTTGGGCCGAAAGGGGTGTCATGGTAGGTGACAGTGGCGGGGGTGCGGGTGACTCCGCTGAACGGGATATGGTCGGATGCAATGTGGAGCGGCACGCCAAGTTCTGCGGCGCGTTGCACAAAGACTTCACGCACCTGGGGTATGTCGCCTTCGCCCAGGACTACAGGTATGCCGGGCTTGATTATGCCTGCTTTCTCGGCTGCAATGGCNGTGAGGGTGTTGCCAAGCTGCGCCGTGTGGTCGAAGGAAATATTGGTTATGACCGACAGGACGGGGGTAATGATGTTGGTGGAGTCAAGTCGTCCGCCAAGTCCTACTTCGATAACTGCGATGTCAACGCCGGCTTTGGCAAACCAATCGAAGGCCATGACTGTGGTAAGCTCGAAGAAGGATGGGGAGATGCCAAAGTCGGCAGCAAGGTATTTTTCAAGCCATGCTATAACTTCGGCCTCGGGGATCTTCTCGCCGTTGACACGGATGCGCTCACGGAAGTCGATCAGGTGGGGGGAGGTGAATAGCCCGACACGGTAACCTGCGGACTGGAGGACGGCAGCGATTGTGTGGGCTGTCGAGCCTTTGCCGTTTGTTCCGGCAATGTGTATCGTCGGATAAGCTGTGTGCGTATCGCCGTTAAGACGGGAGAGTGTGCGGACGGTGTCGAGTCCGGGTTTGTAGGCTGCTGCTCCGATCTGCTGGAACTGAGGTGTGGCGTTGTAGAGATATTGGACTGCTTCCTGATAGGTCATAGGGGGGGAAGATAAATGGCAGTGATGCCGTGTGGGGGTTATTTGAGGACGCACGGGCCGTGCGTCCCTACTCTGCAAATGTGGGATAATGTGTCGATGTTGGTGCAAAATTAGGGGTTTTCTGAAAAAAAAGTTGCATGATGGTGTAACTAAAGGGCGGCGTATTTCGTCATAAGAGTAAAGAATCACAAATAAACGAGCATAGCAGGCATGAATAAGTTTCTAAAAATAGCATTGGCAGCGATCATTGCAGCGGGTTATTGCAGTGTGAACACTATGGCGTCGGCACGGGATTTTAATGTGTTTGGCTTAGGTGAACGGATTGAGGCTTCGTCGAAGAATTCTACGCGAAATATAGCTGTGGATGAATCGTACAACGGATTGAAGGTGACACGCGGTATCACTGTGAATCTGATGGCGGGAACGGGCAAAACAACGGCTAAAGTGAGCGGCCCAGAGAATCTTGTGGAACTTGCCTCGGTGAAGGTGGAGAAGGGGGTGCTGAAGGTGTCGTTTACGAAGGAATTCAATATAAAGGGGGATAATATAACCGTGGATATCACCGGGGTGCTACCGAGTGAATACAAGGGAAGCGCGGGTGCAACGATCAATGTGAACTCGGATGTGAAGGAGCCGGGAACGCTCGAGGTGAACGGCAGTGCCGGTGCAGCCGTGAATTTCAATGGTAAGGTTTCGGGAGGCACTATTGAGGTCTCGGCTTCGGCAGGTGCAGGTGTGAATTTCAACGGGGATGTGAAGGTGCATTCGGGTGAAGTGAAAGCAAGTGCGGGAGGCGAAGTAAAAATCAACAGNATAACTNCGGATGATCTGGAGCTGAAAGCTTCGGCGGGTGGTGAGGTGACGGCTTCGGGTACAGCGAAGCGGTTAAATGCCCGGGCATCGGCCGGNGGAGAGATCTATATCAAGAATCTAAATGCTGATTACAGNGATCTCAAGGCTTCGGCNGGAGGTGAGATCAGAAAGTGAGGATTGGCCATTTAACACTTTTTATAGGCTAAAAGGGGTATATTTTTGCATCGCGATGTAACAAAACAGGGGTGAGTCGCGTCAAAAGAATATACAGGGTAAAAAAACGGAACATACAATAGAAACTAATGGAGAAAATGAGATATAAAGTAATAAAGGCGCTTGCAAGCCCGATGGTTGTGGTGTGCGTCTGCCTTTGTGCAGCCGCTACATGTTTTGCAATCAGCAATGATCTTGTGATCAATGGTATTGGTATCGGTTATAATAAGATAACTCCTTCCAAGGAGCTTACTACTAAAGTGTACTCAGTAACAGAGAAGTATAATGAGATAGATGTAAACCGCGGCGTNAANGTTGTTTACCGCGTGGTTGCCGGCACACCCTCGGCAGAGGTGACGGCACCTGATAATCTGATAGATTATGTCAAGGTGTCGGTGAAAAAGGGAACTCTTGAGATTACAATCGACGATGATGTGCAGATCAACGGTAGTGCCAATACAACNGTGGTTGTGAGTGGTCCGGCGATCGAGGAATACTCGGCAGGCTCGGCAGGTCAAATAGTTGTGGAATCGGCGATCAAGCTTCCCGGTAAGATTGAGGTGGATGCAAGTTCGGCCGGCCGTATAGAGTTTGTGAAGGAAATTGTTGCGAAAAAGGCAGAAATAGAAGCATCTTCAGCTTCAAAAATAATAGTTGCCTCGCTTGTGAGTGATAGCGGTGATATCGAGGCCAGTTCGGCGGCAAGTGTTTCGATCGGTAAGGTCAAAGGTAAGGATTATGATGTGGATTCATCATCGGCCGCGTCAATAAATATCTCTGACGGAAATTTTGAAAATCTTGAGGCATCAGCTTCTTCCGGTTCAAAAATATCAGTGTCGGGTACAGCAGACCGCGCTAATCTCGACGCATCGTCGGGTGCCTCGGTGGGAGGCGATAACCTCACGGTGAAGTATGGAGTAAGTAAAACCAGCTCGTCGGGAGGACGAGTAAAAACAAAGTGAATAAGTGAATATTGGATGATTGATCCCCGGGCGTGACCGCCCGGGGTTAACAATATGTACGGCCTCCGGCCGTGTGGACTATTATATATAGGATATGGAAGGAGGNCTCGGAGCACTCGGAGTACTCGGAATGTTTGGGGTGGGAAGATGTGCGGAGGAATTTGTAATTTAGGGGGAATGAAGCAAGGAATTGATGGAGCGGAACTGCTAACTGTGATCATTCCGGTGAGAAACCGGAAGGTTTTGTTGGGCGAAACACTAAAGTCGATTTCGATGCAACAAGAGGTGATGCCGGGAAAAGTGAGGATGATCGTTGTGGATAACGGATCGACTGACGGGGCGCGGGAAATGGTGGAGCAATGGATTGAGCGTGAAGCTCCGGCATGGCTGTGCGTTGAAATCATGCGTGAGGATAGGAGGGGAGCATGTGTGGCACGTAACCGAGGGTTGGCTGCGGCAAAGGGGGAATGGGTGATGTTTTTTGACAGTGACGATGTGATGGANCATAACCACTTACGCAGTGTGGTTGACGCGATTGAGACACTGGGGAAAGATGCCGATGTGATATGCTGGGATGTGGCATTCAGGAAATGTGACGGGAAAAAGGGGATATACCGCAGTATGGTGGATGGGGATGTGTGGCTAAATGTGATAATGCGTGGAACGCTATCGACTCAGCGTTATTGCTGCCGGCGTGATGCCGTGATTGCCGCTGGTGGCTGGGATGAAGATGTGGAGGTGTGGAATGACTGGGAGCTATCGGTAAGGCTGGTCGGAAATGGTGTGCGGCTCGTGCGCAGACCGGGAGTGCCGACGGTTACGATAGTGGTTCACTGTGACTCTATAACGGGGAATCGTTTTTCGGACAAGCCAGGTAAGAGAGAACTGGCAATGGAACGAGCAAAGGAGTATGCGCTGCGTAAAGGAATGGAACGTGTGGTGCGTCTCATAGAAATGAAGGGAGCCGTTCTGGCAGGTGATTATGCACGTGAGGGGGAAGCGGAACTGTCAAAGAGGCTGATTGGTGAGCTGGCTGAACATGGTGTAGTGTCGCCATGGAAATTGCGGATTATGGCAGTAGTAGAAAGGATTTTGGGAAGAGGAGCGTCGGTAGTGGCGAAGGTAGTGGAATGATCATGGAAGTGCCGGGAGGGCGCGGAAGTATAAACGAAAACACCCGGTGACGCGGAAAGTCACCGGGTGTTTCAATNAGGTAATAATGGGATCAGATGGGTTTGTAGCTAACGAAGGCTTCCATTGCTTCGTAGGATGCAAGGCCGAGATCCTGATAGAGTTTTGCAGTGGCACGGTTGCGCTCCTCGGCACGCTGCCAGAAGAGACGGTCGTCGTCGCCAAGGAATGGTGCGTTCTCCATCTGCGACTGGTGCTTGAGGATGGAGTTGCGCTTGAATCGAAGTTCCTCGGGGCTGATGGGCACTGCCATCTCAATGTGGTCGATTTCCCACTCTGCCCATGCGCCACGGTACATCCAGATGCGGCAGTCGGCCATCCAAGGTTCGTCCTTGAGCTCGTCGACAGCGGCAAGAACGGCATCGGTGCAGACACGGTGTGTGCCGTGGGGGTCGGCAAGGTCACCGGCTACGAATATCTGATGAGGCTTAACGTCGGTGATAAGGCGGCGTACAATGTCGATATCGGTGCGTGTGAGGTCGCCTTTCTTGATTGCTCCGGTCTCGTAGAAGGGGAGACGGAGGAAGTGGATGTGGTCGGGTTTAACACCGATGTAGCGGCATGCGATTGATGCCTCGGCCTGACGGATAAGCGTCTTCACTTCGCGTATGTCCTGCACGTCCATNTCGCCGGCGGCTTTGTGGTCGGCAGTGTGGCGCACGATTTCACTCAGCTTCTCGTAGCCGGGAGTGTCAAATCCGAAGAGGGGAGCGACTTTGTCCATAACGAGGAAGTAGCGGAGCATATCTTCGTCACCTACAGCGATGTTGCCTGAGGTCTCGTAGGCTACATGCACATCGTGACCCTGATCGACAAGACGCTTGAGAGTGCCACCCATGGAGATAACATCATCGTCGGGGTGNGGGCTGAACACAATCACGCGCTTGGGATAAGGATTCGCACGCTCGGGACGATATGTGTCGTCGGCGTTGGGCTTTCCACCCGGCCAGCCTGTGATGGTGTGCTGAAGCTCGTTGAAGACTTTGATNTTGACATTATAACCTGAGCCGTAGAGTGCNACGAGCTCGCCAAGTCCCCAGTCGTTATAGTCTTTGTCGGTGAGTTTAAGGATGGGTTTGCCGGTTTTCTCGCAGAGCCATACGATGGCACGGCGGATAAGCTTGGGCGTCCACTCGCATGTGGTAACTTTCCAAGGATGAGCTATGCGTGTGAGCTTCTCGGCCGATGCAAGGTCAAGAGCAATGCGTGCGTGATTGTGGGTCTGGAGGAATGATGCGGGTACGTCGGTAGTAACGGGGCCTTCGATGGCTTTCTTGACAGCGGCCGAGCGGTTTTCACCCCATGCCATTGCCATGATGCGTGTGGAGGCAAGAATGTTGCCTATGCCGAGGGTAATTGCTGACGAAGGAACGGTGTCATTACCGAATGCAGATGAGACAGCCTGGCGTGTCTCGCCACTGAGCAACACAAGGCGGCACTTGGAGGATGAGAGTGATCCGGGCTCATTGTAGCCGAGTATTCCAGCAGGACCTACCTCGCAGATTGTGAGATCAAGTCCGCCACAGTCAGCTATCTCTTGCTCGTAGTCGCGGCAAAGATGGAAGATGTCCTCGCGTGTGGCTGATGTGGAGAAGGAGTGTATGTTTTCTTCCTTGATGTTGACTTTGTCAAGGAGAATTGAGCGCAGGCGCTTGAGTGTCGAGGGGCCTTCGGGTGTTACAGGGTAAAATTCGGCAAGATTGAAAGCAATTACGTTTTCAAACGAGAGTTCCCCTTTCTCATAGAGCCTAACAAGCTCGGTGTAGACCGGGGCACAGTTGGCTCCTACACCAAATGCAATGACGCAATTTCCTTTAGCTTCGACGTTTTTCTTAATCACACGCATAATGTGGTGTGCCAGATAGTCGGCACCGTCGGGTACAGTCTCGAAAATGCGTGTATAGATCTTTTCTTCACGAGTCAGCGCAGCGATGTCAATATCGGACTGGGGCTCGTAGTACCGACGAGATACTGTGTCGATCTTGATCTGGGAACTAAGATTAGTTTTCATTTCAGAGAGTTTATTGATATGGAATCAGATTCGTCATAGTCCTTATTGGGAAACAAGACAGAATCATGTTTAGTTTAGGCAAAGATAGTGAGTTTTGCGGTACAAAGTGTCATTTGCGGGCGATAATCATGGCAGAACGATGCGGAACTTTGATGTTGCCACTGCGTGATGATGCAAGTAAGTGAGAGTAATGTAGCTATCGGCAGCAATGACGGTGCAGTCACCGCGTGGAACGGAAACGACTATATCGTCATCGGCCAAGTGAAACTCAATAAGTTGTGACTAACTAAGGGAGAGATCCCGCTTAAAAGCAGAGCAATCAAATATACTTAATTCGATGCAAATATCCTTAAACAATCCTCAAAAAAACATTATAAAAGGTATAATTGGTGAAATTGTGGCGATTATGTAGATCATGAATATAAAAAAGTTGTATATTTGCATCGTATTTAACATTTGAGGCGGATCCTTAACCGCACCAAAATATTATTACGTTCCATAATATTTCAAGATTTGGAAACTATAGTAAAAATAGATCTCTTATTTGAGGCAAGTTGGGAAGTCTGTAATAAGGTAGGTGGCATTTATACCGTACTTTCAACACGAGCCCACACGCTTCAACACCTTTACAAAGACAAGGTCGTGTTTATCGGCCCTGATGTATGGACCAAAGGCACTGAGTCGCCTGACTTTATAGAAGACGCCAATGTGCTTGGATTCTGGAAATCACGCACAACGCTTCCTCACGGACTGAAGGTGAGAACCGGCAGGTGGAATGTTCCCGGCAAACCAATCGCAGTGCTCGTTGACTTCGAGCCAATGTATGCTGTAAAAGATGAGTTTTACGGGGATATGTGGCGCGAATTCGGCGTGGACAGTCTTCATGCCTATGGTGACTATGATGAAGCATGCGCTTTCTCTCATGCAGTCGGCATTGTGATAGAAAGCATAACAGGAGATGCTCCCGCAAACCGCAAGAATATACTTGCGCATTTCAACGAGTGGACCACCGGAATGGGACTTCTCTATGTGAAGAGCCGGTTGCCGCAGGTGGGTACTCTGTTCACAACCCATGCTACCTGTATCGGACGCAGTATATGCGGCAATGGCAAGCCGCTCTATGACTATCTGCCGGGTTATTACGGTGACCAGATGAGCCGCGAGCTTAACATGGAATCGAAACACTCGCTCGAAAAGGCTGCGGCGCACAATGCCGACTGCTTCACGACAGTGAGTGACGTTACTGCCAGAGAGTGCGAGCAACTTCTTGAGAAGCGCCCGGATGTGGTCACCCCTAACGGATTTGAAAAGAATTTTGTGCCTTCGGACGAAAAACTGAAGGCTACGGCGGCTAAGGCACGCAAGCGTCTGCTTGAGGTGGCTGAAACGCTGACGGGAAAGAAATTTGCNGATGACACGATGATTGTGGCAACGTCGGGGCGTTGNGAGTACCGCAACAAGGGTCTTGACCTCTTCCTTGACACTCTTGCCACTATGGCTTACACCATGACTCCGGATGACCGTGACTTACTTGCGTACGTGCTTGTGCCGGCATGGTCACGCGGTCCGCGCGAAGACCTGAAAGCGGCTCTCGCCTCGGGTGAAAAGGATCANCCACTGGTTATGCCTGTGATCACCCACGAGCTGAATAATCCCGGCGAGGATGCAATACTTAACCGTCTGCGNAGCTTCGGTATCGGNCANCTCCGGGATACAAAGGTACATGTAATATATGTGCCTTGCTATCTTGACGGAAAGGATGGAATCGTTGATATGGCATATTACGACGTTCTTCCCGGTCTGGATGCAACGGTGTTTGCAAGCTATTATGAGCCGTGGGGTTACACTCCGCTCGAGAGTGTCGCATTCGGAGTGCCTACGGTGACAACCTCNCTCTCAGGATTCGGACAATGGGTTGCTTCGACCCGTCCGGGGGAAGGGCTGGCTGAAACCGGTGTNGAAGTGGTGACTCGCACTGATGGTAATTACTCTCANGTGGTGAGTGAAATCGCCGGAACGCTTAACCGCCTGTCGCACTTGNCAGAGGATGAAAAGGCCTCGATCTCGGCAGCNGCAATGGCAACTTCTGACCGTGCGGCGTGGAACTATTTTATAGATTTCTATGTTGAATCTTATGGTATCGCTCTTGCCGGTGCCAAGGCACGCAAGACTGCGTNCCAGAAGAGAGAAAAACAGTAATCAAAAACAGAATAGTAATAAACAGAAAAAAGAATATAAGCATAATATATTATGAAACTTCAGGTAAGTAACACCAACGCGCCTGTATGGCGCGAAATCACGGTAAAATCGGAGCTTCCAGCTCCCCTTAAACCGCTTGATGAGATCGCAAAAAATCTCTGGTGGGTGTGGAACAGTGACGGAAAGAGCCTTTTCCGTGATATAGATCCTGATCTATGGCGCTCAACCGGCGAGAACCCTGTCATGCTGCTTCAGCAGCTTTCCTCGGCTCGTCAGCAGGAACTTGTGGCAGACAAGGATATGATGGAGCGCATAGAGAAGGTCTATGCGATGTTTAAGAAATACATGTCGGTGCCTATGCGCAAGGACGTTCCGTCGGTTGCATATTTCTCGATGGAGTATGGTCTGTGCAACGCACTGAAAATATATTCCGGCGGTCTGGGTGTGCTTGCCGGCGACTATATCAAGGAGGCATCAGACAGCTGCGTGGACATGACTGCCGTTGGTTTCCTTTACCGCTACGGATATTTCACGCAGAGCCTCTCGGTGGACGGTCAGCAGATCGCAAACTACGAGGCCCAGAACTTCAACCAGCTTCCCATCGAGCAGGTGCTTGACGAGAATGGTCATCCGATGATCCTCGAAGTGCCTTATCCCGGCCGTATCGTCTACAGCCATATCTGGCGCGTGAATGTGGGCCGCATGAAGCTCTATCTGATGGATACGGACTTCGATATGAATTCGGAGTATGACCGCCCGATCACACACCAACTTTACGGCGGTGACTGGGAAAACCGTATCAAGCAGGAGTATCTGCTCGGCATAGGCGGTGTGCTGATGCTGAAGAAACTCGGTATCAACACTCAGCTCTATCATTGCAACGAGGGTCATGCCGCTCTGCTCAATCTGCAGCGTCTGGTTGACTTCGTTCAGGAGAAGCATCTGAACTTCAACGAGGCTCTTGAAATGGTGCGTGCATCGAGCCTCTACACAGTGCATACGCCTGTTCCTGCAGGACACGACTACTTTGACGAGGGGCTGTTCGGCAAATACATGGGTGAGTATCCCGCAAAACTCGGTATCAGCTGGAATGACCTGATGAACATGGGTCGTGAGAATCCTGATACTCATGATCGCTTCTCGATGAGTGTGTTCGCGCTCAACACATGCCAGGAGGCCAACGGAGTTAGCTGGCTTCACGGCGAGGTGTCGAAGAAGATGTTTGCCGGTATCTGGAAGGGCTATTCATGGCAGGAGAGCCACGTGGGTTATGTGACCAACGGCGTGCATATGCCTACCTGGGCCGCTAGCGAGTGGAAAGAATTTTACGGAAAGGTTTTAGGCGAACAGGTGTTTGAGCATCAGAGCGATCCCGAAGCATGGAAGGGAATCTTCAATGTGCCTGACGAGGATATCTGGGCAATGCGCCGCACGATGAAGGAGAAGTTTGTTAACTTCGTTAAGCGTGATCTCAAGGCTAAGTGGCTTGCTAATCAGGGTGATCCGTCGGCAGTGATGAAGGTTGTGGAGAAGATCAATCCCAATGCCCTTATCATAGGCTTCGCACGCCGCTTCGCCACATACAAGCGTGCTCATCTGCTCTTTACGGATCTCGACCGTCTGGACAAGATCGTGAACAATGAGCAGTTCCCGGTTCAGTTTATTTTCTCAGGTAAGGCTCATCCGGCCGACGGCGCAGGTCAGGGTCTGATCAAGCGCATCATGGAAATCTCACGTATGCCGCAGTTCCTCGGCAAGATCATCTTCCTCGAGGACTACAATATGATCGTGGCTAAGCGTCTTGTGACCGGCGTTGATATCTGGCTCAACACTCCGACGCGTCCGCTTGAGGCTTCGGGTACATCGGGTGAGAAGGCTGAGATGAACGGTGTGCTCAATTTCTCGGTGCTTGACGGATGGTGGTATGAAGGTTACAAGTTTGATGAGAAGGCCGGCTGGGCTCTCACCGACAAGCGTACCTTCTCTCCCGACCAGCAGGCTCAGCAGGATAAGCTTGATGCAGCTACCATCTACTCGATGCTTGAGAACGAGATTATCCCGCTCTACTACGCTAAGAACTCCAAGGGTTACTCGCCTGAGTGGATTCAGTATATCAAGCGTTCGATTGGTCACATCGCCCCGCACTTCACCATGCAGCGCATGATCGAGGATTATATCGCCCGCTTCTATAACAAGGAGGGTGAACGCAGCAAGCGTCTGGCTGCCGACGACTACAAACTGTGCCGTGAGATTGTGGCATGGAAGGAAAAGGTTGCCGCAGCATGGGATGGCATCAAAGTGCTTGATGTGATTACGTCGGAACATGGTAACTCGATTGCCGGAAGCAAGACGAATACCACAATCGTTATTGACACGAATGGTCTCGGCCGTGATCTCGGTGTGGAGACTGTGATTTACAAGGTCAACGGCGTAGAGGATGAGTTTGTTAACCGCATTGAGTTTGATGTGGAGAAGGTTGATGGTAATGTCGTCACCTATCACCAGAGCATTCCGGTTATGGATGCCGGTTTCTACCGCTACGGTTTCCGCATCTACCCGAAGAACGCACTGCTTCCTCACCGCATGGACTTCGCTTATACACATTGGGTGTAATTGTATATGATAAGTAATTGGCACGGCCTCCTCGCTTGATTGCGGGGAGGTCGCTGTTTTATGTGGACGCACGGGTATGGAGATCGCGGAGAACCCGGAGGACTCAGAGGAAGGTTGGTTGGAGAGCTGAGATATTTTTGGTGAAATGATAAAAGATTTGTATTTTTATCCGCGCAGGACGAATAACAATGNTCATTATNANCCNNTGCAAGAATNANGGTGCGNTGNGCNGNNTATTCGGTAANTGAANCCTTAAAACAATCATTATCAGTAAAAANCNAATTTCATGGATAGAAGANAATTCATCTCGGTTTCAGCTACTTCATTGGCTGGGTTAGCATTATTCGGTGTTCCCAATAATGCCTCGGCAAAGGAAGCATCCAAGGATCCGCGTAAATACTCCGTTGTAATATTGGGTGACACTCATTTCGATACCGAACCCGACAGCGTGTATCATTCTAACTACAATGAGCCGGTGGAATGGCTCAACAAGGTACAGCGCGCAGAGTTTGCCCGCAACGGTGAGATGTGGCGTGACAGGTGCCCGAGGCTTCTGGACCGGTGCGCAAGTCTGGTGGACAAGAATACCCAGATGGCCTTCCAGATGGGTGATCTCATCCAAGGCGACTGCGGTAAAGGAGAGGTGCATCAGAAGATGCTGAACGATGTGATGGATGCTTTTAAGCAAAAGTTCAACGGGATTCCTTTTGTGACGGTTGTCGGTAACCACGATATACGCGGAGTGGATGCAGAGAAGGTATATCATGAGTATATGCCTAAGCGCATGTCGCAGGAGCTCGGAAAGGATATTGAAAAGACAACATTTTATTTCACTATCGGGCCGGATGCATTTCTGGTGCTTGACTTCAACAAGCCTGATGATGCCGAGATCGAAAAGATGCTGGAGGAAACGAAGGATGCAAGGCATACGTTTATAATTACGCATGGGCCTGTGTTTCCGATGGATGGTAGCAGTTGCAGGTGGTTCTTCCATGGCGGCAAGAATGAGACAGAGGTCAGAAGGCATTTCAGAGAGGAGTTTGCGAAGCGCAATGCGATAGTGCTTTGCGGCCACTCACATCATACAACCCTGACAGAGTGGAAAGGGGATGGCGGAATCATAACCCAGATGGAGATGAATAGTGTCTGGTCAAATGAAGAGAGGGGTCAATATAAAATCAATACTGATGATCCGGCTAATTACGGTGTTGCGAGAATGAGCATGAAGACTAAGGCTGATGGCACTCCGATAGCTGACGAGAGTGAGCTGTTTGAGGAGTATCGTCCCGGACTCACAAGATATGTCGATTCCATAACCGCAGGTTCCTTTAAGCTCAATGTCGAGCCCAAGCATGTGACTTTGGATTTCTATGCAGGGGATTCTCCTGTNAAGACGTGTACTTTCAAGCTGAGATAGGACACCGCCGGGGTGTGTCGTCAGGTACAAGTGCTGGCGGTTCATATAAGTTTTCCGGATGAGATAGTACAAGAAAAGAGGGCGCGTCGCGTCCTCTTTTCTTGTACTATCTCAAGTCCTTATGGTTTCTTGTGTATGGATTGTAGCAGTCTATGTGGTTTCTGTGGTATGGTTACCGGATGTGTGTGGTGACTGTTGAGTCAGTAACGTTGTAATATACAGGGGTGAAAGCGTCNGTGTTCTGCATTGTAGCCGCAGAGCGCAGTGTGAGCGTCGAGTTGTTTCTGGGTTTTAATTCTGCGTCGGANTAGTCNGCNGTNGCNATCAATGTAATGGCAGTAACAAATAACATGGAATAGAAGATTGAGGCTTTCATTAAAAAAATCATTTATAAGGTAATTCACGCATTTAAGATAACAATAAAATTGCAAAAAATGTTCTCAATTTATTGCTTTTTTTGAAAAAAAATGGATGCCGGACTAAAAAATCCAGCATCCATCGTATTAATAAGGGGATAAAAAGAGTCGCTTGTGTTTACTCGAACTCGATGAGTAGGGCTTCTGTGCCGATAACTTGTCCGGGCTCAACGAAGATGCGCTTGATAACCGAGTCTTTTTCNGCTTCTACATCGTTCTCCATCTTCATTGCCTCGTAGACAAGAAGGATGTCGCCTTTCTTGACTGCCTGTCCGGGCTTGACGTTGACAGAGACAACGGTACCACCCATCGGTGCAGTGAGCACAGGACCTGTNATGGAGTCAAGAAGTGCTTTTTGAGCAGCTTTCTTCTCGGCTTCAGCGGCAGCTTTTGCAGCTTCAGCTTCATAGCGAACTTTGTCAATTTCCTCTGTGCGACGACGTTTGAGGAAGCCGTTGGCAACGGTGGGGAGAAGTTCGAGCAGGAGCTCCTCCTCTTTATTGGAAGCAAGCTTCACACCGCCCATATCGTCGAGCGTGGGGTTGGCTGGTTTCTTATAGGAGGAAACGTCGTAGGGCTTCTCCTCGGGGCTTCCGGTGATCTTCTCACGGAAAGCGGGATCAACGGGAACGGGGGTCTTTCCGTACTCACCTTTCACAAGTGATGTGAACTGCGATGAGGGGTTGGANTAGTCGGGGTTTCCTTTCTTGCGGTCNATGGCNAGGCTGACAGCCTGAGCACCTACAATCTGGCTGGTTGGAGTAACCAAGGGTACCAAACCGGCGTCGCGACGAACCTTGGGAATGAGTTTCATTGCATCGTCGAGCAGATCCTCGGCNCCGAGGCTCTTGAGCTGTGCGACCATGTTGCTATACATTCCTCCGGGAACCTCAGCTTCTTTAACAAGAAGGTTGGGTTTGGGGAAGTTGAAGTATTCTTCTATGCCGTGGCAAGCCTCGAGCAGTGCTTCCTCGTCGAGATTGCGTGCNGCAGCGATTGCAGTGTCGAAAAGGGCATCAACCTGAGCGGGAAGGGTATCGGCGAGGGGATCGAACTCTTTGGGGAAGTTGTCCTTGTGAAGATCGAAAGCAGCCACGCTGCGACGAACATCCTTGAGCTCCTTGCGGATCTTACCTACGACTTCCATGTTGGCTTCCACCTCTATGCCGAGCTTCTTACAGAAGATGTAGATAAGCTCGATTGCGGGCGCGGCAGAACCACCTCCAAACCACCAGATGTTGGTGTCGAGGATGTCGACTCCATTCATTATGGCCATGAGCGAAGATGCAAGACCGTAGCCAGGTGTGCAGTGGGTGTGGAAGTCAATGGGAACTTTAACTTCCTGCTTGAGGCGCGAGATAATCGANGCTGCCTTGAGAGGATTGACGAGACCCGCCATGTCCTTGAGGGTGATGATTTTCGCTCCNAGNGCNTCCATCTGTNNNGCTTTNGAAACGAAGTAGTCATCGGTAAATATCTTCTCAGGTTCGGGATCTTTTTTTCCGAACAGNTTTGCGAAGAATCCTTTGGGCTCCGTAGCTTCGGTCTTGGGATCAACGGTGTAGCAAACGGCTCCGTCGGCTATGCCTCCGAGGTCGTTGATGAGCTTGATTGACTCCTTAACGTTGTCAATGTCGTTGAGTGCGTCGAAGATACGCATCACGTTCAGACCATTCTCGATGGCTTCCTTGTAGAATCCCTCAAGAACAGAGTTGGGATAGGGTACGTAGCCAAAAAGGTTGCGACCTCTTGATAGAGCNGAAAGGAGTGATTTTCCTTTCATGTAGCTTGAGCAAATGCGGAGACGATTCCACGGTGACTCGTCGAGATAACGCATAACGGAGTCAGGTACAGCTCCGCCCCAAACTTCCATGATGTAGAAACCTGCGTCCTGATANAGCGGCAGCAGCTTGTCTATTTCTTTTTGTGGTAGACGCGTAGCAAATAGTGATTGTTGNCCGTCACGGAGAGTGAGGTCGCGAATGCGTAACTTTTTGGTCATATCAAATATAAGGCTGTGATGTTATCTTAGGTGATCTTGAACAAAAAGATGTATTGGAAACACGTTGAATCCTTCTATCATCAATTCGGCAACAAAGTTAACATTATCAAAGGGATGTTTATTTATTATTTTTATAAAAAACCTTAACGTGGCATCAAAGTTATGCCTATAAGCAGGTCTTAAAATGTCATAAGTTTATATCACTTCAAATTACATGAGTNACTTAACAATAAAAACATTGACGAACGCGTTGGAGAGAATATAATGAGATAAGGGAGATTATTACAGAGCCGGAGTTTCTTGCAATNGATATATTACTATTTTGNTAACCGCTTTGTGGCTGTGGTGCTTATGTGCATTGTGGTGGGAAGTGNCATGCAGATTTCGGGGCAGGANACAAGAGACGAGGACGATGGTGTGAGATGGGTAATTCNTCGGGTAAGAGGAACTTCACCACGCAGCTATCAAGAGCTGACGGGTAAGACGCCGGCGATAGACCTGAGAAATCCNGATAATGTGGAGGTNGTGACGGAATATGATGCGGNAAAGGNTGTNTATNTGATACACACCCGGATCGGGGGNCGGGATATAGCTCTGCCGATGATNCTGAGNCGGGAGGANTATAACCGCTGGNAGGCGAAGAAAATGATGGNTGCCTATTGGCAGAACCGTAACCGTGGACTGATTGATGGAGATGTGGCTAAAGATCCGCTTAATNCGAGNGGAATATTATACCGNCANAGTGCAATAGACCGTCTTTTCGGTCCCGGCGGGTTGCAACTGACCACACGCGGGACGGTGCAGATAAGGACGGGAATAAAAAGNACTAAAACCGATAATCCTTCACTGTCGCTTCAGTCNCGGCGNAAGANTTNTTTTGATTTTGATCAAAGGATTCANGCGAGTGTGGGGGCGCGATTGGGCGAGCGATTGTCGTTTAACCTGAATTATAATACAAACGCGACATTTGATTTCGACACGAAGAATCTGAAACTCAATTATGAAGGAGATGAGGATGATATAGTGAGAAGTATCGAGGCGGGTAATGTGTCGCTGACAACAGGTTCGTCGCTCATAAGGGGGAGCACGGCACTATTTGGAATGAAAACCAAACTACAGTTCGGACGACTGACTGCGACAGCAATTGCGTCGCAACAGAATTCGTCGACGAGAAGCGTGTCGTCGAAACGTGGTGTGCAGACAACGGAGTTCTCGATCAGAGCTGACAATTACGATCAGAACCGACATTTCTTTCTGGCACAATATTTCAGGGAGAATTACGACAGATTTGCTGCTAATCTGCCTGTCGTGGGGAGTGGCGTGCAGATCACACGCATTGAGGTGTGGGTGACAAATAAAAGCGGTAGTTACGGACAGGCGCGCAATGTGGTGGCGTTTCAGGATATGGGTGAAAACAGCGTGCTCGCCAATGACTACTGGAAGCCTGACATGAGCGACGCTGTGCCACGCAACAGTGCAAACAATCTTCTCACCGTGATGCAGGAAGAGTATAGCGGCGCAAGGTATATC
>JAAVGC010000071.1 GCA_014800445.1 Bacteroidales bacterium
CCGTCCATCGTGTACGCAAAATCTGCACCGAAACGCTCCACATCAAATTTGTGCGCGCCAAGCCCGATCTCCTCGTCGGGATTAAAAGCTATGCGTATGTCGCCATGCTTTATCTCAGGATGCTCCTGAAGGTAAGCCACAGCAGTGATGATCTCCGCGATGCCTGCTTTATCGTCAGCACCAAGAAGTGTCGTGCCGTCCGTCACGATCAGATCCTGCCCCTTGTAGTGCTCCAGCTCAGGGAAATCCTTTGGCGAAAGCACCATGCCNAGTTTCTCATTGAGCATGATATCCCCGCCGTCATACTCCTTGACGATGCGCGGATGCACATGTTTGCCCGACATATCTGGCGATGTGTCTACNTGCGCGATAAATCCCACTGTAGGCACCTTGCGACCTTCGATGTTCGATGGCAGAGTTGCCATCAGATAGCCGTTATCGTCAAGCGTGATATCGCTGAGCTTCATCTCCTCNAGTATTTGCTTCAGATGTTTGGCAAATTCCATCTGACCGGGAGTCGAGGGAGTCATGTTAGTCATGTCGTCGCTCTGGGTGTCCCATGACACATAATCCAGAAAGCGGTCTACAATTCCCATAACGTGTTTTTTATTAGTTGGAATTAGTTGATTAATGACAAAGCCGCCGGTTCAACGGCAGAGCTTCTTGAAACTTTGACGTCACAACCGGCGGCTTTAATGTTCTTGAATCTCAAACAGCTTATTAGAGAGACTCTACACGCTTAAGGTTAGCCTCGTCATTGAGGTTATAGTAAACGTTGCGCAGATAAACCAGTGCGTCGTGCATTTCATCGGGGTTGAGCTTGTAAGCCTCCTCGAGATAACCGGCNGCCTCGCGGAAAAGAGGATTCACCTGACCNTCACGGACGCTCTGATACTCTTCCTGCGACTGCTTTGTTGCGGCATCATCAAGAGCGTAAGCCTTGTTGCAGAGCGAACGACCCACGTTGTACTGATACTGTGCATTCGACGGATCGAGCTCAACAGCCTTGCGGTAGTCTGCAAGAGCGGCATCGTTGTTCTCAAGGTTCTCCTCAAGAATACCGAGCACGAAGTAAAGGTTNGAGTTGTTGGGCTCAGCTGCAATAGCGCTGTCAAGCATCTTNCGGGCCTCGTCGTACTGTTTCTTCTCGATCTTGCTGTTGATGATAAGCTGGAGATACTTCGGATCTTCGTTACCGTAGATCGGGAAAGCCTCTTCGGCAAGCTCATTCACCACGTCNGTCTTACCAAGCTGGAAAGCGACTGCGATAGCATAATCATAGAGATTCTTCTTGTTGTAGCCAAGTGTGCGGGCCTTGTTAAACGACGAGATAGCCTTCTCGAGCTGATCACCCTGCCATGCTGCGAGTGCCTGGTTGTATGCAACCTCGCTAAGAGTTGAATCGGCGGGAGCCTTCACGCCGAGTTCACTGTTCGACGGAAGATCAAGATACAGTTCCCAAGCGTTGTATGCACCNTCGAAGTCTTTAGCCTCCCAGCAGTATACTGCTGCAGTGTTCAGNTCATTGTAGTGGTTCTGAACCTGTTTNACAATGTCCTTTGTGTACTTGGTTTTTACCTTGCCCTTGGCATCGGCCACCTTGTCGAGAGGAAGAGCCTTCACGAAGTACTCGATACCCTGACGGAGAGCATTACCCGTCTGAGACTTGTCAACATCCTGCCCGAGAGCGATCTTGGTGTAATTCTGGTCATAGAGACCCACACCGGCCTTACCGGCAACATACCAAGTCAGAGCATCTCCCGCACTTTCGTCATTGGTCAGAGCCGGAGCGATCTTGGTCAGTGCTGCTGCATAATTGGGAGTGGCGGCCTTGATGTCACGCTCCACTTCCTTTACCAAGGCATTCTGAGCCGAGAGACCCATNGTAGCCGCAAAAAACAATGCGGCGAGACTTACCTTCTTCATAATCTATGGTTAGTTAATTAATTATTTTATTCTGTCTAATTCATTGCTNNTCGCCGGGCTCTTCGTCGAGAGTGTCATCTTCCTCGACAACATCCTCCTCGATAACTTCATCAACGTCNTCGGGNAGCANNTCAGCCTCAGTGATTTCCACCTCCTCGGTTGCCTCCTCGGGGTCAGTGTCGACGCAGCAAACCGAAGCAATCGTGTCGGCGCGCTTCTCGAGGTTAATCAGACGCACTCCCTGAGCCACACGACCTATCACACGCAGATCGGCACAACGGATTCTCAGCGTGATGCCCGAGCGGTTTATGATCACAAGATCCTTGTCATCATCCACGATCTTAAGTGCTACCATTGCACCCGTCTTTTCGGTTACTTTAAGTGTGCGCACACCCTTTGCACCACGGTTTGTCACGCGGTAGGCATCAAGCAGCGAACGCTTGCCATAGCCGTTCTCCGACAGNACAAGCACATCAGGATCCGNACCGTCAGGAACAGCCACAAGTCCTACGACCTCATCNTCGCCGCCGTCAAGCTTCATGCCACGCACACCGCCGCTTGTGCGGCCGCTCTTGCGAAGCGTATCTTCGTGGAAACGTATGGCGCGCCCGTTGCGGTTGGCAAGCATGAGCTGATAATTGCCGTCGGTAAGCTCCACGCCNACCAGCTGNTCATCCTCNTCTATNGCCATAGACTTGACGCCTTTAGCGGCAATAGAGCTTGAATAATTCACCAGAGCCGTACGTTTCACGACACCCTTCTTCGTTGCGAACACAAGATTCAGGTTCGGATCTTTAACGTCCTTCACCTTGATGACTGTTGTNATGGCATCGTCGGGAGCGATATTGAGGATATTNTGTATTGCACGTCCTTTGGTGTTCTTAGCTCCTTCGGGAATATCGTACACCTTCAGGCGGTAGTGCAANCCTTTCTTGGTAAAGAAAAGCAGATTATTGTGCATCGAGGCNGGGTAGATATACTCGATGAAGTCCTCCTCACGGGTATTGCTGCCGCGCGACCCAACNCCNCCACGNTTCTGCACGCGGAATTCACTCAGCGATGTNCGCTTTATGTATCCCATGCGCGAGATGGTGATGATCATCTCCTCGTCGGCATAGAAATCNTCGGCATTGAAATCACCTGCCACATAGTCTATCTCGGTGCGGCGGGCATCGCCNTATTTGTCTCTGACCTCAATGAGCTCATCTTTCATGACCTGACGGCAGATAGAATCATCATTCAGGATGCTCTCGAGATATGCGATGGTCTTCTGAAGCTCATTATACTCGTTACGCAGCTTGTCCTGTTCGAGTCCTGTAAGCTGGCGCAGACGCATCTCGACGATTGCAGCAGTCTGGGCCTCNCTGAGGTTGAAGCGTTCCGAGAGAGTCGCGCGGGCTATCTCAGGCGATGCCGAGCTCTTGATTATGCTGATTACCTCATCGATATTCTGAGAAGCGATAATCAANCCTTCAAGCACATGAGCGCGCTCCGAAGCCTTGCGAAGCTCAAAGCGTGTGCGGCGNATGACNACCTCATGGCGGTGAGCTATGAACTCCTGAAGAATCTCTTTTAAGTTAAGAGTCTTAGGACGTCCCTTCACGAGAGCCACATTGTTGACGCTGAACGAAGCCTGCATCTGAGTCATCTTGTAAAGCTTGTTGAGGACCACCTGTGAGTTGGCATCACTCTTCAGCTTTATGACGATNCGCATACCCTTATAGTCGCTCTCGTCGTTCAGGTCGGCAATTCCGTCAAGTTTCTTGTCATTGACAAGATCNGCGATATATTTGATAAGATCAGCTTTGATGACGTTGTAAGGGATCTCCTTTACCACGATCACCTCATGATCTTTCTCGACCTCTATTTCGGCTTTGGCACGTATCACGATACGNCCGCGACCGGTCTCATATGCGTCTTTGACTCCCTGATAGCCGTAGATGATACCGCCTGTAGGGAAATCTGGTGCAGTGATGTACTGCATGAGTTCCGGAATTGTAAGATCCGGATTATCGATTAGCGCCAGGCAGCCGTTGATCGACTCCGTAAGATTATGGGGAGGCATATTGGTTGCCATGCCCACCGCAATTCCTGACGCTCCGTTGACAAGCAGATTCGGGAAACGGGTAGGAAGCACCAGCGGCTCATCGCGCGTATTGTCGTAGTTGCGCTGAAAATCCACTGTCTCGCAGTCGATATCCTCAAGCATCTCCTCTCCTATCTTTTCGAGGCGAACCTCAGTGTATCGCATAGCTGCAGGACTGTCGCCGTCGATTGAACCGAAGTTACCATGACCGTCGACAAGCGTATATCGCATAGCCCAGGGCTGTGCAAGGCGCACGACTGTACCATAAATAGAACTGTCGCCATGGGGATGATATTTACCCATGACATCACCTACACAGTTGGCAGCTTTCTTATGCGGATGATTCGACGTATTGCCCATCTCGTTCATGCCGAACAATACACGTCGGTGAACCGGTTTGAGGCCGTCACGAACATCAGGAAGAGCACGAGACACAATCACCGACATCGAGTAGTCGATGTAGGCCGATTTCATCTCATTCTCTATATTGATTTTCAGAATTCGATCGTCGTTAAACTTGTCTTCTTCTTCAACCATTTACCGTTTTAGAATTTCGTTACTTCAAATGTTTATTCCAACAAAGATAATCATTTTTAGGCATAAATCCCAAAAAAATCACATTGTGGTCATAATGCTGATTATGTGGATGAAACAACGCCTCATCAACCTCACACTTCAAGTGCGCCCACAAGGTCATTTATATCTTCAACGCCATGACGCGCGCAATAATCGGCCAGGTAATCAACGATCTCCGATGTCACTGCTGGATTTACAAAGTTATACGTACCGACCTCGATTGCCGACGCTCCGGCAAGAATAAACTCCATTGCATCACGACCACAGGTGATGCCACCAAGACCTATAACCGGAATATTCACAGCTTTAGCGACTTGCCAGACCATTCTTAAGGCCACCGGTTTAACAGCAGGGCCTGAAAGACCACCGGTTATTGTCGAAAGACATGGACGGCGACGCTCTGCATCTATGGCCATACCAAGCATGGTATTGATGAGGGATACACTATCAGCCCCTTCATCCTCAACAGCCTTGGCAATCGAAACAATATCCGTCACATTTGGCGACAACTTCACGATAAGTGTCTTTCCCCATGCCTCTCTCACAGCTTTGGTCACGCCCCCCGCTCCCTCGCAAGTAGTGCCGAAAGCCATACCCCCCTGCTTCACGTTCGGGCATGATATATTGACCTCGATAGCACGGATGCGCTCGAGTTCCGAGAGCTTTTCAGCAACAGCTATATAGTCAGGAATACAAGCTCCAGAGACATTCACTATTATCTCGCTGTCATATTTCAGCAATCGGGGATAGATATTGTCTATAAAATAATCAACCCCCTTGTTCTGAAGCCCCACGGCATTGAGCATCCCTGATGGAGTTTCTGCCATGCGTGGATAAGGATTGCCTTGACGCGGTTCAAGCGTCGTACCCTTGACAATATANCCTCCGAGCTTGGAGAGATCCACAAAATCTGCAAATTCTTCTCCATACCCAAATGTACCTGATGCCGTAAGCACCGGATTCTTTATAGTCAACCCTCCGCCTATCTCTACANTTAATCTTGCCATTTCAGTACATTTACATCAAACACAGGTCCTTCTTTGCAAACACACACATTCCCTTTGTCGACCGTAGGTTCAACACAGCAGAGACATGCGCCGAGTCCACACGCCATCATGTTTTCAAGCGATACCTCACAGCGATTTCCANCCTGACGGCATNCGCTGGCTATCGACTTCATCATGACAAGCGGNCCGCAGCATGCCACNAGATCCCATTTCTCTGCAAGCACAGGATGCGATGCAGCAAATCCTTTATGTCCTTCCGAACCGTCATCGGTGGCTACACACACCGTTCCATATTTTTTAAGCTCATCAACAAGCATCAGTTCCGACTTGGTCTTGGCAGCCGTAAGCACAGAGAAGTCAANACCTGCCNTAGCAAGTTGTTTTGCATAATAAAGCATTGGAGCAATCCCGACGCCCCCGCCAGCGAGCAGCACTCGTTTGCCGGCCTCCGGGACACTGAATCCATTACCGAGCGGCAGGACAATATTCACTGTAGCACCCTCCGGAACGTCACATAATTCCGCAGTTGCCTTCCCGGCTCTCCTCACGAGCAGCCAAAGATCATTTCCGTCTACATTACACACTGAAATAGGACGCCTGAGAAGCACACCGGGCACATCCACCTTAACCTCAACAAACTGTCCCGGCCGTATCAAAGGAAGAGATCCTGCGACAGGCGACATAACAAGAAGCCGACAAGATGATGAAGCCGCAATATTGCGCTTCACAGTCATGTCCATTACAAATTTTGTCTCCATTGCGTTATTATATCTGCATTTTAATGCAAATATACATAACAACCGCTACATTTGAATCCGAAATGTGTATTTTTNCANTATNAGTTGGATATATCTTATTATTGCAGGGCTAATGGAAGCTACGTTTACATTTTGCCTCGGCAAGACCAAGACAGCCGAAGCGCCCGGNCANTANTGGTGGTGGGGAGGCTTTCTTGCCGCACTTGCGCTTAGCATGTTCCTCATGGCCAAAGCCGCAAAATCACTCCCGATCGGAACGGTTTATCCCGTTTGGACAGGAATAGGAGCNGTAGGCGCNGTAATTATCGGCATNATATTCTTCNATGAGCCCGCCGGGTTCTGGCGACTGTTTTTCATAACCACACTGATTCTTTCAATCGTCGGACTCAAAGTTATATAAACTCAAAGTTATATAATATGNANAGGAAAATGCGNCGCTTCAGGCAACAGCTCCCCGANAAGGACNCCATTGGCATCCTTGAATCAGCATCTGCGGGTATTTTATCACTTATCGACTCCGATGGACTACCTTATGGCGTACCATTAAGCTATGNTTTCGACGGCAAAGACAGCATTTACTTTCACAGTGCGCTTAGCGGACACAAGATCGAATGTCTGACNGCAAATCCATCATGTTCATTCTGCATTATCGACCANGACGAAGTGCATCCNGAAGAATTTACCACATACTTCCGCAGCGTGATAGCCCGAGGCNCAATCCATCGAGTCACNGATCCCGACGAAATCAACCANGGCCTGAACCTATTGTGCGACAAATATTCTCCAGGAATAGATGCCACTACCGAAATAAACAAATTCATNAAAAATGTAGCNGTNCTCAGGCTTGACATTACCGGAATAACCGGTAAAGAAGCAATCGAGCTNACACGACAGCGTCCCAAGACCGNTCCGGACTCTACAGCTCAATTACCATANGNTTTTTAGCTCCAAAAGGAACCATGCGGGACACAAATAACCTTGCCCGTTTCTANAACATGAACTTTCATGATATTGNAACATCCTATTTAATAAGTTCACCGCATTCTATGCCGGATAGAACCATTGTATACTATTATCACTGTAAACAACCATAATACTGGAAATATTCTTTCC
>JAAVGC010000072.1 GCA_014800445.1 Bacteroidales bacterium
CTGGGATGGCTGATGGTATGACGCTCTCACTGATGCGCCGGATGGAGTTGGCTGTGGCGTTCAGTGTGCTCGAGGGTGTGTGGCTCGGACACGATGCCGAGATGGTGGAATATTACCGTGAACGTGCTTCGGGGGCTACAAATGATGTCAGGACTTTTATCAGGAGGATTCCGGTGGGACCGCTGCGGCTTGTGGCGCACTGGTAATGCGGTTGTGATGTTGGCGGGAAGGGGATTTTTTTGTAGTTTTGGGGATATGTATCAGCGACTGGAGTGTGTGGCTTTGCGCACGATAAAGTATAGTGACCGAAGTTCGATTCTGGTGGCCTATAGCCGCCAGATGGGGCGCGTGGGGCTTTTGATCGCAGCAGGAAAGGGGGCGGCTGCGTCGCGCGTGAGGGCTCTGACGATGCCCATGTCGTCGTTTGAGTGTGTGGCTTCGATTACTCCGGGTCGTGAGTTGTTTCATATCAAGGATGTGCGCCCCGACGATGGGGCTATGTCGCCCGGCTACGGGAGCCTTGACCCGGTGAGAAGTGCAGTGGGATTCTTTATGGCTGATTTTCTGAGCGCGGTGCTTCGTGAGCCGATGGCCGATGAGCCGCTTTTCGGGGGAGTGAGGGCGATCGCACGCTATCTGGCAGGGAGGGAGTCACGTGGACTTGCCAATGTTCACATCGCGGCACTGGCATCGCTGACTGTGCCGCTGGGTATCGAGCCTGACGTGGCCACATGGCGGCACGGAAGGTTTCTCGATCTCAGGGAGGGGCGTTTCACGGTGTCGCCTCCCGCCGGCCACTCTGATTACCTTGACCAACGAGGGTCGCAGATGGCATGGCTACTTAGCCGCATGACTCTGCGCAACGCCCGGTTTTACAGATTTTCACGCGAAGAACGCAACGAAATCCTGCGTGAATTGTTGAGATATTACACACTGCACGGATACAAGGTTGGTAATCTTGTGTCGGTGGATATTTTGAGGGATGTGTTCTGAATCCCTATCTTTGCATTACGATACATATTCATATATATGAGCAATAAATTTACGTATGCCGACGAGAAAGACCGCAGTTATGGTCTGACGGGGATGGCTGTGACAATGGCCGTCTGGAGCGACAATGACAATATACTTGAAATAAATCTTGACCGCATGGATGAGCCGGTGGCTTTCACACCAGAGTTTTATTTCTCGGGTAATCCGTGCTGTTCGGCCAAGGATGTGTGGGAGATGATGACCAAGCACTTTCAGCTCGCCATGGGGATGGCGCAGGGAAACCTGTTGTGCCGGCGGCTGGTGGGGCAGAACGTGATGCCGGCCGACGAAGAAGCCGCCGCTCTGCGTGCCGCCGCCGAAGAGGAGGGGATGGACGTGTGCGGGCTGGACAAGGATGAGGTCGACGCTCTGTGGGGCAAAAGCTACCGGTCGCTCACAAGGGTGTTCGGTCACAGCGGAGTGGGAAGCATAGCCAGTCACTTCGCATCGGAACTTCAGTCGCGTCGCCGGCTTGACCGGTCGGAGATCGCCGAACTGCTTGTTGAGCTTGCCCGCCTTTGAGGCAACACGTCGCTATGATGTGGAACAATCTTTGCCGTCTCGCGTGCCACGTGCCTCAGTGGGGCTGGAGCGCGATGACCGTGGGAGTGGTGCTGTGGCTTACGTTATGGCCTGATCCGCTCCCCGACAATGATGTGAAATGGTGGGAAGGCACCGACAAGGTGGTGCATGGTCTGATGTTTCTTGGAGTGTACCTGTCGGTTTGTTTCGATCTATGCCGCCGGGAAGTAAAAAAGGGAGAGGGGATAGTGAACCGCCTGACGCGGGTGAATCTTTGCGGATGGATAATGCTACTTGGTGCTGTGATTGAGCTTATGCAACCTCTGAGCGGCCGTACGTGTGATCTATCGGATTTTATAGCCGATGCAGTGGGGGTTGTTACAGGGTTGCTACTTTCGGGCTGGCTCATGAAGCGCCTTTGGGAACGATGCGAGTGATGTGGCGACGGTTATTGAGATAAGGTACCCCTATAAAAACGAAAGTGCGTTGCTTCGCAGCAACGCGCCTCCCTCATAACCAAAATTCAAGTTTATATGCTTTCTATGTCTAACAAAATCGTTCCGCAGACCTGAATCCACGGCCGAAAAAGAGTTGTTGATTAATCTCTGATGCAAAGCTAAAACAAAAATTGAGGATATGAAATAGAAAAGCAAAAAATAATATATAATAAATGTTAAAATAGAAAGTTTTGCTTTCAAATCGCTCTAAATAGGGGTTGCGTAGCGTTTCGTGATGTATGATAGAGGCGGGTCGAGAGGAAAAATTAAAAAAAATAGAAAAAAATATTGTAGAAATTTGCAAGAAAGAATTTATGGCTGTATATTTGCAGTCGCTTTAGAGAGGCAAATACTTGAAAAGTCGGCCCATTCGTCTATCGGCTAGGACGCAAGATTTTCATTCTTGAAAGAGGAGTTCGATTCTCCTATGGGCTACAAAAAACAAAAGGATTTAAAATAAGAAGAATTATCCATAGTAATGGCAAATCATAAGTCATCGCTGAAAAGAATTCGCCAGACGGAGGTTCGTCGTCTGCGCAATCGCTATTATGCCAAGACGGCTCGTAATGCTGTCCGCAACCTCCGCAAGGTTACAGACAAGGCTGAGGCAGAAACAGAGTACAAGCGCGTTAGCTCGCTTCTTGACCGTATCGCCGGCAAGCATGTGATCTCGAAGAACAAGGCTTCGAATCTCAAGAGCAAGCTCGCTCGCATGATCAACAAGCTCGGTGCTTAATAGCCTATTCTTCTGAATAAAATACTAAAAAGAGTGCTGCATGATGAATGCGGCACTCTTTTTATATAAGTGACTGACTAAGCAGGACGCACGGGCCGTGCGTCCCTACTCTGNGAAAAAANCTTTTATGATGCAGTAGCGTGNCGGAGGGGGGGGCTTTGGNNGGGGTGCTGAAAACTTTAAGGTGAGNGGGNGTGTTTTAATAGAAAACTAAAAACANACANTTNTTAAGTNANGAANACTATGAANAAATTTTTACTGATGCTTACCGNTCTGGTGGCTATATCGGGACAGGCTTTCGCACGCGATAAGGTGACCCGGGACGTGAATGTGCTTCCGCAGGCTGCACAGACGATGCTGACAAAGTATTTCTCGCAGAATGGCGTGAATCATATTAAGATTGATAAGAATGTCCTCGGTAGCGATTATGAGGTGATTCTCAATGATGGTACTGAACTTGATTTCGACAAAAACGGTAATCTGAAGGAGATTGACACCGGCCGCGCTGGTGTGCCTGACGGACTTGTGATGAAGTCGATCCGGGATTACGTCNCAAGTAATTATCCGGGACAGAAGATCGTGAATATGGATATCGAACGCAGCGGNTATGATATNGAGCTCGCCAACGGNACGGATCTTGTGTTTGATCGTGCCGGTAATTTCAAGCGTATTGACTATTGAGACAAACACATAATAAAATAGAAAGAGAGAGGGTATCGAAATCAGCTTCGATACCCTCTCGTCTTTTAAATGTATATCTTGTCTATGATCGTATTGACAGATTACATGGGACGCTTGGTCTTTTTGCCCCAGCCGTAGGTGGCAGCAGCGCCGAGTTCCTCCTCAATGCGGAGAAGCTGGTTGTACTTAGCCATGCGGTCGCTACGTGAAGCAGAACCGGTCTTGATCTGACCAGCGTTGGTAGCAACTGCGATGTCGGCGATAGTGGCATCCTCAGTCTCACCTGAACGGTGTGAGATAACTGCGGTGTAGCCGTTGCGCTGAGCGAGCTCTACGGCGCGGAGTGTCTCGGTGAGTGAACCGATCTGGTTAACCTTAACGAGGATCGAGTTGGCGCAACCTTCCTCGATACCGCGCTTGAGGTACTTCACGTTGGTAACGAACAGGTCGTCGCCTACGAGCTGGCAACGGTCGCCGATGAGGTCGGTGAGAACCTTCCAGCCTTCCCAGTCGTCCTCGGCCATACCGTCCTCGATCGAATCGATGGGGTACTCGGTGATGAGCTTCTCGAGGTATTTAGCCTGCTCCTCGCTGGTGAGCTTCTTGCCGTTGGGCTCCTTGATGGTGCCGTCTTTGAGCTGGTGGTAGTCGTAAACGCCATCCTGATAGAACTCAGAAGAAGCGCAGTCGAGACCGATAGTCACGTCCTTACCGGGAACGTAGCCAGCCTTCTCGATAGCCTTGATGATGACGTTGAGGGCATCCTCGGTGCCGTCGAGAGCGGGAGCGAAACCACCTTCGTCACCTACTGCAGTCGAGAGACCACGCTCGTGGAGCACTTTCTTGAGGTTGTGGAATACCTCGGTGCCCATGCGGATACCCTCTTTGAAGGTGGTAGCGCCGATGGGACGGATCATGAACTCCTGGAAGCAGATGGGGGCGTCGGAGTGAGCACCACCGTTGATGATGTTCATCATCGGCACGGGGAGAGCGTAGCTGTTGCAGCCGCCGATGTATTTGTAGAGGGGCATGTCGAGATACTCAGCAGCAGCCTTTGCAACGGCGAGCGAAACGCCGAGGATGGCGTTGGCGCCGAGGTTGCTCTTGGTGTCGGTGCCGTCGAGAGCAAGCATCTTCTCGTCGATTGCGATCTGGTCGAGAGCGCTCATGCCTTTGAGGGCTTCAGCGATGGGGCCGTTTACGTTGGCCACAGCCTTCTGAACGCCCTTGCCCATGTAACGGCTCTTGTCGCCGTCACGGAGCTCGAGAGCCTCGTTGACACCAGTTGATGCACCCGAGGGTACAGATGCGCGGCCGCGTACGCCCGACTCAAGGATAACGTCCACTTCTACAGTGGGATTGCCGCGCGAGTCAAGTACCTCGCGGCCGATGATCTTCTCAATCTTCATAACTTCAATAAGCTATATAGTTTGTGTAAATTGATTCTATTGCCAAAGATAATGCTTTTTTGTCAAACTCGTGGTGAAAAAATGGTGTGAGCCGCCGGAATGTGACCAAAACCCGGAAAAAATCAGTAGCCTGTAATCACTTTCACGCGTAGCGGATCGGCTCCGGCTTCGACTGCGGCGCGTGCGTCGGCCTCGGCGTCTTTCTCGCGGTAACGCCGGCGGTTGAGCAGCGAGCGTGCCACCAGCAGATCGGGGTCGTCGGGAGCGAGCTCGAGTCCTTTTGAAATGTCATCGGCGGCCTGGCCGAGATCGTCGGTGCGGATGTTGCAGATTGCCCGGGCAGCATAGAGCTCGGGCGATGGCTCGTTGCGTATCAGTCGTGTGTAGTAGGGGATGGCTTCACCGGGTCGGCCGTTTGATTCAAGATAGAGTGCGCGGGTGAGTATGACCTGCACGTTGTCGGGTTCAAGCTCCTCGGCCTTGGCTATGGATGCCTCGGCACCTTTGAAGTCGCCCCCGCGCAACTGCAGGAATCCGAGCTGCAGCCAGGGTTCGAAAAGGGTTGAGTCGAGCTGTGTGACAAGCTGATAATCGGCAAATGCACGGGTGTTGTCGCCGATGGCGTTGAACACACGGGCGCGGTTGGTGAGCACGGTGACCGATGCGGGTGCCATGGCATGGGCGGCGTCGAGTGCTGCGAGCGCTGCGGAGTCCTGTCCGAGATAATAGCGCAGCATTCCGGCGTTGGAGAGCAGGAGCACGTTGGAGGGATTGGATGGCTCGAGTCGCATGGCACTGTCGAGCAGATGCAGAGCTTTTTCCCAGTCCTGCGCGGCGATGGCTGAGTCGGCTTGCTCCACGGTGAGCATATATGGGGTGTTGGCCGGTGTGATGGTGTCGGCAGGTATGGTCTGAGCAGCGAGCAGACTGGGAAGAAGTGCAAGGAGAAAGAGCAATTTTTTCATAGGCAGTGGTTATCGTCCGCCCGATGCGCGGCGATAGAGGAATATTGCGATGATAGTGTAGATGATATTGGGAATCCACATTGCCACAAGGGGGGAGGTGAGTCCCGACACAGCGAATGTGGATGTCATGGTCATGAAGAGAATGTAGCTGAAACTGAGTGCCAGTCCGATGCCTATATTGAGTCCCATGCCTCCGCGCACTTTCTGCGACGAGAGCGACATGCCGATGAGGGTGAGGATAAATGCCGCTCCGATCATGGCGTAGCGGCGCTGATATTCGATCTCAAATGATTTGATGTTGGCCACGCCGCGTTCTTTCTGACGCTGGATGTAGTCGTCGAGTTGCGGTGTGGTCAGGGTCTCGCAGTCGTTTTCAGAGATGAGGAAGTCGCGGGGCTCGAAGCGTATGATGGTGTCGAGNGANTTGCCGGAGCGTATGAGTTCGCGTCCGTCGACAAAATCNCGTATCATGTAGTCGCGCACGGTCCAGTTGTAGAGTGTGTCCCACTTGATGCTCTGCGACGTGAGGCGCGATGTGAGCTGCTTGTCCTCAAATGACTCGAGCGAGAATTTGTAGCCGGTGCGCATGTGGTTGTCGTAGCGGGTCATGTAGGCGATCTGTCCGGGTGCGACCTGAATCATGATGTTGTTGCCGTAGTCGACGCGCTTGTTTTTCACGTAGGTGTTGGTGTACTCGATGCGCTTGATGTTGGCGGGAGGGATGATGTAGGATCCGAGAATAAACGATGCTATGGCTATCACGGCGGCCGAAGCCATGTAGGGGCACAGCAGCCGTCGGTAGCTTACGCCCGACGACAGCATAGCTATGATCTCAGAGTTGCCTGCGAGTTTCGAAGTGAAGAAGATTACGGCGATAAACGTGAAGAGCGGGCTGAACTGGTTGGCGAAGTAGGGAAGGAAGTTCATGAAGTAGTCAAACACAGTCGCCTTGAGCGGCGCCTTGAGGAAGGCGTCGAGCTTCTCGTTGATGTCAAACACGATTGTAATGGCGAGAATCAGGGCGAGCGCAAAGATAAATGTGCCGAGAAACTGCCCCATGATATAGCGGTCGAGTATCTTGAACCGGCTGAATATCGTGCGGAACCACCCGGCCACCTTGCGGCCTCCGGGGATTTTCTTTGCGATGCGGGCTATGCCGTGGCCCAACTTCCTGAATTTTGCCATTGTGCGCGTGGACTTGCTTGTGGGGTGAGGTGGTTACAGACGCCGGGTGAGCCGGGGAATCATTGCTTCTTTCCACGACTTGAAGTCGCCGGCGAGCACATGGGCGCGTGCCTCGCGGGTGAGCCAGAGGTAGAATGCCAGATTGTGGATCGATGCGATCTGAAGACCGAGCAGTTCGCCCGATACCATGAGGTGACGCAGGTAAGCGCGTGAATAGATGCGGTCGACTTCGCTCGCTCCGTCGGGCTCGATGGGTGAGAAATCGTCGGCCCACTTGCGGTTGCGCATATTCANGATGCCGTCTTTGGTGAAGAGCATGCCGTTGCGTCCGTTGCGCGTGGGCATCACGCAGTCCATCATGTCCACTCCGCGGTCGATCGCCTCGAGGATGTTGACCGGCGTGCCCACTCCCATGAGGTAGCGGGGACGGTCGGCAGGAAGGACGTCGTTGACAACCTCGATCATCTCATACATCACTTCGGCCGGCTCGCCCACGGCGAGTCCGCCTATNGCGTTTCCGTCGGCGCCGAGCGCGGCCACCTCCTCGGCGGCCTGACGCCGCAGGTCGGGATATGTGCACCCCTGCACGATGGGGAAAAACGTCTGGTTGTAGCCGTAGAGCCCCTCAGTGGAGCGGTAACGCTCCCAGCCGCGGTGAAGCCAGCGCATGGTCATGTCGAGCGACTTCTTTGCATAGGAGCGGTCGGCTGTGCCGGGTGTGCACTCGTCGAGTGCCATCATGATGTCGGCTCCGATGACGCGCTGTATGTCCACCGTCCCCTCGGGGGTGAACAGATGCTTCGATCCGTCGAGNTGGCTGCGGAACTCCACNCCTTCCTCCCTGAGTTTGCGGGTGGATGCGAGCGAGAACACCTGGAAGCCGCCACTGTCGGTCAGTATGGGNTTCTCCCAGCTGTTGAAGCGGTGCAGCCCACCTGCTCCGCGCAGTATGTCGAGCCCCGGGCGGAGATAGAGGTGATAGGTGTTGCCGAGTATGATCTGCGCCTTGATGTCGTCGCGGAGCTCGCTCATGTGTACTCCCTTCACTGACCCTACGGTGCCCACCGGCATGAATACCGGTGTGAGTATCTTGCCGTGATCGGTGGTTATTTCTCCTGCTCTTGCGTGTGAGCCGGGTGCGGTTGCCTGTAGCTTGAAATCCATGAGTGAGTGTCGCGTGTTGATAATTGTCTCACAAATTTAACTTATTTATCCCCTTTAATCGCAATATTCGTGCCTTTTTGTGTATATTTGCATTTACAGCAGTCGGCTGGCCCTGTCGGGCACACAATGCTGTCAAGACAAGCAAATTTTTATTAACCAACTATATATGGAAATTACAGGCAAAATCATACAGGTGCTGCCTCCTGTTTCGGGCACAAGCAAAGCCGGAAACGCATGGAAAAAACGTGAATATGTGCTGGAGACTCAGGAGACCTATCCCAAAAAGGTTTTCTTTGATTTCTTCGGTGACCGTGCCGACCAGTANCCGCTCGAAGGTGGCCAGACCATCAAGCTGAGCTTCGACATCGAGAGCCGCGAGTACAATGGTCGCTGGTACACGAGCATACGCGGCTGGAAAGCCGAGCATCTCGACGGTGCAGCCGCCGCCCAGCAGCCCATGGATGCTAACTATCCTCCTGTCGACTTCCCCCCGGCACCGGTAGGCGAGCCTTCGGCTTCAAGTTCCGACGACCTTCCCTTCTGATTCATAACGACTGCATTAACAAAGTTATCAAAGGCACCGGCCGAGGTCGCACTCACCCACATGATGTGAACCAAGGCGGTGCCTTCGCTGTAGAAATACACACACGCACATAAGTGGATTACAATTTAGTCATACGCAATACCGGCAGCCGATATGTGGTGCTCACCCCCGACGGGCGCGAGATCACATGCGCCGCTAAGGGAAATTTCCGCATACGCGGCCTGCGCACGACCAATCCCGTGGCCGTGGGCGACCATGTGGATATAAAACTGGGCAGTACTCCCGGTGAGGCTTTTATCACCGACATACATCCCCGCACAAACTACATCATACGCCGCGCGAGCAATCTATCCAAAGAGTCGCACATACTTGCCGCCAATATCGATCAGGCACTGCTCGTGGTCACGCTGTTTCATCCCACCACATCCACTACATTTATCGACCGCTTCCTCGCCACAGCCGAGGCCTACGGAGTCCATGCCGTGATAGCGGTGAACAAGACCGACCTGATAGAGCCCGGTACCGACGAGCATGAGTACCTCGAGGCATTCAGCTACCTCTACCGCTCGATAGGCTATGAGGTGATCGATCTCTCGGCACGCACCGGAGCGGGAGTGCCTGCGCTGCGCGACATACTCCGCGGCAAGATCACGCTTCTNTCCGGTAATTCGGGTGTGGGGAAAAGCACACTTATCAACGAGCTTATACCCGGCCTCGGCCTACGCACAGGACAGATCTCCGACATCCACGGCACCGGCATGCACACGACCACTTTCTCCGAGATGTTTCCGCTGCCCGACGGGGGTGGATATGTCATCGATACTCCCGGTGTAAAGGGATTCGGAACCATCGACATGGATCCGCGTGAGGTAAGCCACTATTTCCCCGAAATCTTCGCCACCGGACGTGACTGCCGTTTCGGTGACTGCACCCACACCGGTGAGCCGGGCTGTGCAGTGAAGGAGGCACTTGAGGATGCCCGCATAGCGCAGAGCCGCTATGCTTCCTATCTCTCGATTCTCGACGACGCTTCGGCCGGAGCTGCCGACAAATACCGAAAACCGTTTTGAATCATCAGCTCACATTGCCCCCCGTGCAGCTGTCGCTACGCCGCTCGCCCGATGGAGTAGTGCGCGTGTTTGACCCGTTGCGGCGCCGCTGGGTGGCCTTTACCCCCGAGGAGCGTGTACGGCAGCACTTCGTGGCGTTTCTCACCGGAATGCTTGGTTATCCTGCCGGACGCATGGCAAATGAAGTGNCATTGAACCACAACGGACGTTCGCGCCGNTGCGACACGGTGGTTTATGATTCCGCCGCACGCCCTGCGGCTATTGTGGAATACAAAGCCCCGTCGGTTTCAATCACCGGCAGGGCTTTCGATCAGATTCTTCGGTATAACATGGTGCTCGGCACGCGCTGGATCATCGTCAGCAATGGTGTGGATCACTATTGCTGCAAGGCTGATCCATCGGAGCCGACNGGCTATCGCTTTCAGACTCATATTCCCACCTATGCCGAACTTCTGGAGCCTTAGGGAGAATTTGAAGTTAGATTCCNAAGATGTTTCTTGCTACCCACCACACGAAAAAGAGTGTGATGTAGATCCACGCTGCCCTACGGCCGAGCGCGGCGCGGCGTAACTTCTCATGCGCTCTCANCTGCGGAATCCATGTCGCGGCACCCACGAGAAGCGCATATCCCAATCCCGCTATCAGGAAAAAGTTGTAGCGTAGGGCTGCAGCGAAATTGCCGTGGAGAGCTGCGTGCAGGGCGCGTGTGGCTCCGCAGCCGGGGCAGTCATAACCTGTCAGAAGCTTGATGGTGCATTTGGGCATCCACACCGCACCCTCGGGATCGACACGCCACACCGTGGCAATGACGATCGCCGCGACAGCTATGATTNCTGCAATCAGAGCTTTATTGCTTCTGCAAATGCTCCCAGGAACACGCAAACCGCGTAGATGAGACTGCTGACAAGACCTGTGCACAATGAAGCTATAGCCCAGTTGCGAGCCAGGCGCGACTTGCGGTAGGCTTCCTGATAGTTGCCGCGCGACCACTCCGAATCGACTTGTGAGGCATAGACTATGGAGACAACTCCCAGCGGCAGACAGCACAGTACAGTCGACAGAATAGCCCAGACGAGGTTGCTGGAAGGCGGGTAAACCGGGACATTCCCTCCAGGCTGCTGAGGGGCGGAGTAGTATCCGGCGTTGGGATTGTAGCCATTCTGAGCCATCGGACGGAATATATATGTGAGGTCGGCGACTTCACCCGCAGGTTTCCAGTCGTTCATGCCCACGCACCACACCATAGTAGCGGCAGTCACACCATTGGCTATGAGCTGCGACTCGTCGACCGGGCCGTGCTGCGTGTTGCTGCTGTCAAGAAAATAATATTGTGCCATATATCTGTCGTTTGTTTGTTGCAAAGATAAATAATTTCGGATATTATTTTAGTTACTTTGAAATTACACGTGAGAAANTCGGTAGACAAATGGCAATCAGCATTGTTATAATTAAGTAAGTCATGCAAATTGGTTTATATTATAATTTGATGTTGGCATGACAACACTTAAGAATGGTATAAACCAATTCTCGGGAGTTACTTATTTATTATCTTTGCAGTATATTTTCTGAAATAGATGGAATATAAGAATATTTTGACGCGACTGCTCGCGCGCAAGATTGCTGAGGGTAAAGGAGAGGCGGTAGCATTCTCCGACCGTGCGTCGGTAGCGGCCGGGTGGCGCGATTTCACATGGAGCGAATTCGCCGGAAAGACCGATGCGTTGGCTTCGGCTCTGTTAGGGCGTGGCATCGCACCCGGCAAGTGTGTGGCAGTGTATTCGCCCAACCGCGCGGGAGCGCTTTTCGTTGACTTCGCTTCTTATCGACTGAGAGCCATTCCGGTCTCGATTTATTCGACATCGAGCCCTGATCAGGTCGCTTATATCGTCAACGACAGCCACGCCGCATTGCTCTTCTGCGGCGGTCAGGAGCAATATGACAATGCACGCTCAGTGAGCAACTTTCATGACGGTTTCATGGGACTTGTGGTTATGGACGGAGTCAAGCTTGCTCATGATGACACTACCACCGTCACCTTCTCGGCACTCATAGCCGAGGGAAACGCGTCGCTCGATGCCAACCGTGCGGCGATCGATGACATCACCGCTGCGGCAACCCCTGATGATGTAGCCACGCTCATCTATACATCGGGCACCACCGGTGAGCCCAAGGGTGCCATACTTCCACACAGTTGCTTTGACGAGGCCATACGCTTCCACGACAACCGCTTCACCACGTTCGACCCCTCTGATACGTCGCTATGTTTCCTTCCTCTGAGTCACATCTTTGAGAAAGCATGGACATGCTATTGCCTGCATCGCGACGTCCGCGTCTGCATCAACCGTGATCCCAAGGAGGTAGCCGAGGCTGTGAAGCAGCTTCGTCCGGCATTTATGTGCTCGGTCCCGCGGTTCTGGGAAAAAGCCTATGATGCCATACGCGAAAAACTCGAGTCGGCCTCGGCGGTGAAGCGCATAGCTTTCCGCAGTGCGCTTTCCGTAGGGCGTTCCCGCAATCTCAATTATGTGCGCCTTGGCAAACCCGTTCCGCGTTTCCTTGAGTGGCGTTACCGCATCGCCGACCGCAATATCTTCCGTCCCATACGCCGTGCCATGGGAGTCGACAATGGAAAAATGTTCCCCACTGCCGGTGCCCCGATAGGCGACACCGTCAATGAATTTTTCCATTCGATGGGTGTGAACGTGCTTGTGGGCTACGGTCTGTCGGAGACCACCGCTACCGTGTCGTGCTATCCCGACACGGATTACCGCATCGGTTCAGTAGGTATGCCACTCGACGGCATAAACGTCCGCATCGATCCTGAGACCGACGAGGTGCAGGTGAAAGCACCCACCGTGATGCGCGGTTACTGGAACAAACCTGAAGAAACCGAGGCCGCTTTCACCGCCGACGGATGGTTCCGCACCGGCGATGCCGGACGCATCGACGACTCCGGNAACTTGTGGATCACTGANNGCATNAAAGACCTCATNAAGACTTCCAATGGCAAATACATCGCTCCGCAGGCACTCGAGAGTCTTCTCACTGAGGATCGTTTCATCGAACAGGCTGCCGTGATAGGCGAGGGACGCAAATTTGTCACNGCCCTTATCGTGCCTTCACTNGATGCTATACGCCGTTATGCCCGTACNCGCCGCGATCTGCGTCAGGCCGACGAGATGTCCAACGAAGCCTTGATCAACCTNCCTTGGGTGAAAGAAATAATCATGAGGCGCATCACACGCCTGCAGCANCGTCTGGCGCGCTACGAATGGGTCAAGCGCATCACGCTCCTCTCACGCCAGTTCTCAATGGACTCAGGCGAACTCACNAATACCCTCAAGCTNCGTCGTCCAGTAATCAATGACCACTATAAAAAAGAAATCGACGAGATGTACAACACCCCCTCCAAATAATCGCAGGGGGGCGACATCTTGCTGAGCAGTATCATAAACACCTCTAGCCAAAGAGGTGTTTTTTTTGAGCACCGAAGGTGCGATAACTGTGATTATCGCTATGCGAAAGAAGCTCATAGGTTCGTGTATCATAGAGATTTATCGTAGTGGTGTGTCAAAAACACCTCTAGCCAAAGAGGTGCTTTTTTGAGCACCGAAGGTGCGATATCTATGATTATCGCTATGCGAAATAAATTCATAGACCCCAGTGTTATAGATATTTATCGCAGTAGTGTATCATAAACACCTCTAGCCAACGAGGTGCTTTTTTGAGCACCGCAGGTGCGATATCTGTGATTAGCCCTATGCGAAAATGGCTCGGAGAGCCTGAGCATAGGGTAAAAGGGCATGATAAAATACAATAGCGTCGGAGACGCGACATTATGGTAGCCTTGCCGGAATGCAGCAAAAGATGTACCTTAGTACGCCATGAGTAAAGTAAACGCCCTGTATCATATCGTCTTTTGCACAAAGAATAGGCAAATGACAATAAATAATGCCGTTCGTGAGGAATTATATCGCTATATATGGAGTATTATTCAAAAGAGAAATTGCTACTTATATCGCATTTCAGGCACCCCNAATCATATCCATATACTATTGAATCTACATCCTTGTGTCGCATTAGCCGATATGGTGCGTGATATAAAATCCAATTCCAGCGGTTGGTTGAAATGGCATCCTCTTTTTCCTGATTTTATCGGTTGGGCAAAAGAGTATTTCGCAGCCACCATCTCCTATCGTGACCGTGACCGGATTATTGACTATATAAAGGATCAGCAGAAGCATCATAACATCCATGATCTCAACGTTGAACTGCGGAAAATGTGCGATGAGGAAGGCTTTGAGATACATGAAGACGATTTTGCATGATAAACCATAACATCGCATCTACGATGCTATAGAGGGAGATAGACATGTGTCATCCCTATGCTCAGGCTCTCCGAGCCGCGATCGCATAGGGTTAATCAAAGTCATCGTGCCTTCGGCACTCCACCACATGTGATGCCGGATACACCTTANGGCGTTGAGCTTGACACCCGAATCTGCANCTTATGGCCGATTTGTGAGTGTGGCTCAANACCGTAAGGTGTATCCGGCATCATTCTTTTTGTACCTTTAGNGGCNATTTACTTTGCGGCGGTGAGGAGCTCGAGCACCATCACGGGCTCACCCTCGGTGGCCTCCGGAAGCTGAAGCTGCACACCGTGTTTCCACTGGTCAAACTTCACAGGAGTACCGTCGATAAACAGCTTGGCCGATTTCACCTTGCAGTCGAGTGGCAGGTAAAGCTCGTCGCCGGGGCGGCGNGTGATGTGCACAAACAGGCGGTCGCCTTTGCGGGTCGACGATCCCCAGCTTCCCGAAATATCCCCTTTGTCGGTCTCATAGATTGTTTCGCCGTACTTGTCNAGCCATTTGCCAAGGCCGCGCAGTGACTCGGCGGCNGGGCCGGGGATCGATCCGTTGGGGCGCGGGCCGATGTTGAGAAGAAGATTAGCTCCCTTNCNGGCAGTGGCNACGAGTGTGCCGATGAGTTCGGCGGGCGATTTGCAGTTCATCTTGTTCACNTGATAGCCCCACGAGCCGTTCACGATCTGCTGGCAGGTCTCGAGCGGGAGTTCGCTCACGCCGCCGGCTGTGCCGAAGCCCGATTTGTTCTCACCCGGAAGATCACGCTCAAATATCTGGAAATCCTCGCCGTANTGGATCTGGCGGTGGTGGTTGTTNGCGATCAGGCACTCAGGCTGAAGCTTGTGCACAAGGTCAAACTGCTCGGGGAAATGCCAGTCCATGCTGTCGCGGCGGTGNTCAAANACTCCGTCAAACCATATACCGCCGATCTTACCGTAGTTGGTGAGAAGTTCGGTCAGCTGGTTGTTCATGAAATTGAAGTANGGCTCNTATGGCACATCGTCGTGCTTCTTCAGGTTGGGGTACTCGCCTGCGCTCCATCCGGTGGGATAGTCGTCGCGGTACCAGTCAACGTGCGAGTAGTAGAGATTCAGCCCGAAGTCCTGCTTGTGGCACTCGTCGGCAAGCTCCTTGAGCACGTCGCGCTTGAAAGGAGTCGCGTCCACAATATCATAGTCGGTGTACTTGCTGTCAAACATCGAGAAACCGTCGTGATGGCGCGTGGTGAACACCATGTACTTGGCGCCGGCTTCCTTGAAGAGATCGATCCACTCCTTGGCATCGAACTTNGAGGGNTAGAAACCCGATGCGAGCTCNACATACTCGTCAAACGGTACATTGCTGCGTGTCAGTACCCATTCGCCCTGACCCGGCATACTGTAGAAACCCCAGTGTATGAAAATACCGAAGCGTTTTTTCTCAAATTCTTTGCGTGCCTCAAGATTCTCCNGGGTGGGGACGTATTCACGCTGTGCGCCNCTGTCGATCGCTTTCTTNGCAAACTCGCTCTGGAGATTGCTTTCCACGTTTTGCGCGAGCACGGTTGCAGGAAACAGCGTGGCCGCAGCAATCATGCATCGGCTCAGAAATCGGTTCATTGTCATGTGATAATTGATGGTAATTGATTCGAGTGCGTTAAAGATAATATTCTTTTCCTTAATAATCACCCCTATATAACGCTAAATTTGATGANGGGATTTAAACTTATGACATTTTAAGATTTAAGGCAGCTTCGANGATAGTTGNGAATCGNGATGNNGGAGCAGCAGGGCACCATTGTGACCGAAGATAGATTCCGAAATAGACCCTGGAAGGCTTAAAGATTAAATATCATGGTTCATTTCACTCGGGGGGTAATATTTGTAGTGAGGTTGAAATCACGTCAATATAAAATTGTTCGGTCTTATGCACATAAAACCGAACAATCTCTGATGCGTCTCCTGTGTCGGCATCACGGTAGCTATTTAATCCCGTGTCGTCCTTTGCGGTACTGTGATATTGACGTAAGGATCACCACAGCCAGAAGCACGAACAGAATTATGCGTATCATTTTACGATTAGGAAAATCTCAGTGGGGAAGTGGTCGGAGTAGCCGTTTAGCCATTTGCCCGAAGCGTGGGTGCGCAGCGGAGTGCCGGCATAGCGGCTGTCAGGCGGGTTCTTGAGGAAATCAAAATCATTGATGCGGGCGCTCTCGTAGATCAGATTGCCTGTAGGAGCTCCTTTCTTGTTGTCGAGTAGCGTGCCCGACACGAGTATCTGGTCAAAAAGATTCCACTTGCCGCGGTAGCTCAGTGTGCCGCGCGTGTTCTCGTCCCATATCTCCCACCACGGGTTGTAGAACGAGTGGTTTTTCACTTTGTTCTGATTGGCATCGGCAGCCAGCGTCACTGCCACTGAGTAGCTCGACGGGTCATCGTTCAGGTCGCCCATGATGATCACGTGCTGCCCGGGGCGTGCCTGCCAGAGCGTCTGGGCGATCTGCTTCGACAGCTCGGCAGCCTTCACGCGGTTGGGACGCGACTGTTCCTCCCCTCCCAGACGCGATGGCCAGTGATTCACTATCACCGTGAGCGTGTCGCCCCCGAGCACTCCGGTCACAGCCATCTGGTCGCGTGTAGCGAAATCTATCGTCGTCAGCGGAGCGTTTAGCACGCCCGTCACCTCAAACTGCGCCGGGTCATAGAGCAGCGCCACATCTATGCCACGGTTGTCGGGCGAGTCGTGGTGTACGTATTTCAGACCACGCTCGCTCAGCGGAGCCGTGTTCACCAGATCGCGCACCACGCTCTCGTTCTCCACCTCGGCAATACCGATGATCGCCGGTCCGGCAGGAGTGCGCTCGTCGCTCATGGCGTGGATTGCCGTTGCAAGCTTCTCGAGTTTTGCCTGATACTTCTCCGTATCCCAACCGCGTGCGCCCCCGGGGGTAAATTCGAGGTCAAACTTCCCGCTCTGGTTTATCGTGTCAAAGAGGTTCTCGAGATTGTAAAACGCGATACCGTAAACCTTCTCATCATTCTCCGGAGCTACTGAAGCGCTTGCGGGCCACCGGGTAGCCATGAGGAGGCACCCGGTCAGCACGGCAAACATTGGTAGCAAGCGCAGTCTTTTCATCGTTGCACAGATGGTGTGTTCAGCCTATTTTGTCAACTTCGAGATCGCCGTTGATCACCTCACACCAGGGCAGACCCTGCTTGGGAAGCTGCTCCATGAAGGGATCGGGGTCAAACTCCTCCACATTGTGCACACCCGGNTTGTTCCACTTGCCGGTCAGGAACATCATGGCACCTATCATGGCAGGAACGCCCGTGGTGTAGCTCACGGCCTGCATACCCGTCTCTTTGTAAGCGGCCTCGTGGCTGCAATTGTTGTAGATATAGTAGGTCATCTCCTTGCCATCCTTACCCTTACCGGCGATGCGGCAGCCGATCGAAGTCTCGCCGTGATAGTTCTCNCCAAGATCCTGCGGGTTGGGGAGCACAGCCTTCAGGAACTGCAGCGGCACGATCTTCACGCCATTGTACTCCACCTCGTCGATGCGGGCCATGCCTATGTTCTGGATCACGCGCAGNTGNGTCAGATANTCCTGGCCGAANGTCATCCAGAAGCGGGCGCGCTTGATAGTGGGGAAATTCTGCACCAGCGACTCNAGCTCCTCATGNTAGAGCAGGTAGCTGTCGCGCTTGCCTATGTTGGGATAGGTGAGGTCAGTGTGGATCTCGAGCGGGCCTGTGGTTACCCACTTGCCGTCNTGCCAGTAGCGGCCGTTCTGAGTGATCTCACGTATGTTGATCTCCGGATTGAAGTTGGTGGCGAAAGCCTTGCCGTGGTCACCGGCGTTGCAGTCCACGATGTCGAGAGTCTNCATNGCCGAGAAATAGTGCTTGGCGGCGTAGGNGGTGAACACAGCCGACACGCCCGGGTCNAAGCCGCAGCCCAGTATGGCNGTCAGACCCGCCTTCTCGAAACGCTCGCGATAGGCCCACTGCCAGCTGTACTCGAAGTGCGCCTCATCTTTCGGCTCATAGTTGGCCGTGTCNAGGTAATTCACGCCGCAGGCCAGACAAGCCTCCATGATCGTGAGGTCCTGATAGGGGAGAGCCACATTGATCACGATATCGGGGCGGTGGCGGCGCAGGAGTTCGCAGAGTTCATCAACATTGTCGGCATCNACGCNGTCGGTGGTGATATTGTCGGCACCGATCTTAGCGGCGATAGCGTCGCATTTCGATTTGGTGCGCGATGCAAGCACGATCTCATTAAACACTTCGCGGTTCTGAGCGCATTTGTATGCTACCACTGTGCCGACACCTCCGGCACCTATGATCAGGACTTTTGACATGGTTGTTCTATGAATGTGTGATTTTACTTTCTTCTTTGTGCGAAGATAATCAAATTTTACCCATCATAGGATGCGAAAATGGCCAAAACATCTAAAAAATCCCAACCACCCCGTCCTTCNGCGTACTCCGANCCCTCCGANNNCTCATTCANAACAAAGCCGGGNCACNCCGCATGCGGGNGTGNCCCGGCATAAAAACATTGCAATCTCTTACTTCTGGAGCTGATATAGCGTGGGCAGAGCGGCATCGTTTTGAGCTGCNGCATAGCAGCCNAACGATGTGTACNTTATCGAGTACTGNACATACTTGTCGAAGTAGTTGCTGATCTTCCATGTGCCGTCGGAATTCTTCTCNGCTTTCCAATAGCAACCCTGGTGAGTCAGATCNACNTCGTCGTTNTTGTAGTAAGTGTTGTAGGTGTCGTCGTTCACATAGATCACCTGACCGTAGGAGTCGATGATGAAGAAGTACCCCTCAGGAGCATCCACCTTCTTGCCGCCGGCATCGGTGTGCGAAGCGGTGAAGCGGAAGGCGTTGACGTCGGTCGGAGTCACGATCACGCCNCCCTTGTCGCTTACGGGTTCGGTGTAGAAGTAGGAGTAGTAGGGGTTACGGGTCGAGGTGAACGGGATGGCGCAGATCCCCTCGGCAACCATGAGATATGACTGCTCGAGNTCNATCTTGTCGGCGGTGAAC
>JAAVGC010000073.1 GCA_014800445.1 Bacteroidales bacterium
TTTTTGCAAACAACATATTTAATTCGTAAAAAAAATGTTGTAAAGTTGCTCTAAGCGGGTAATTAGGTGCAAAAAAATCAATAGTCGCTGAAATATTTAGGACGGATTACTATGCCTGCGCGTATTTCAGAGCGAAATGTTTTGTAATCAAGCAATCCTTCGCCGTATCCGTTGTAGTATTGTACGAAGAAGTACTGATTGTCGTTTTTTAGGAATTTATAGCCGAACTCGGCAATTGTGTTGAACGACGGTTTCCACTTAGCCCGTTTGACAAAAGTGAGTGAAGCAGTGATGCGACCGTTGTTGCTTATGAAGTTGGCTCCGGCCTGGCATACGCCCACGTACTTGGTGAGGTCCCGGTTATTGTCGCTGTCGACAATGGGGATCCAGAATTTGCCGTGTACCATGACATTGCGGTTGAGGATAATGTTGGCACCGAAAGAGACTCTGTTCCATGATCTGGACCATATCGAGTCGCGGCCGTTGCTTTCATGTTCGATCTGTAGGATTGCTTTTCCGATGTACTTGCCTTCGGCGAACAGTGGTTTGGCAAGCCCGATACCGGGATTGAAATTCAGATCGTGGAACGGCAATGACGGTTCCAGGATATTCCAGAATGCTTTTTGAGTGTAGAAGAGGTAGAGATATGTGCCGAACGGCAGAGTGGATTTTGTGAGCTTCTGGGCGATGGATATCTGAAACTTTACATTGGAATTCTCTTTTGTGGGACGGGGACCTATGGATGTTCCGAAGATAAAGTAGTTGTCTTTGTAGAGTCCAAAATATGGNTGATTGTCGAATGCCCTACGCATACTATCGACAACGAGTTTGTCGGTTTCATCTTTTGCGATGATCTGCGCACTTATTGTGCCGGAGAAGCAACAGAGTAAAACCGCAATCAAAATTGCGCGGAGGTTAAATACATGTTTTGATGAGGAAAAGATAAACAGATGTGGGACAGTCATGCCGATCTTGGAAACTTATTTAAATATCATATATGTTGAAACTGTCTGCAAAAATATGAATAAAGAAAAAGACACGCAATTCAAGGTAAGAGTGTGTTATGGTCATTTACGCATTATATGTGGTAAAAAATTCGTATCTTTGGCAGAAATATATTGAAGTGATTTAAACTTATTACAAGATGTTAAACAAGAAGTGAAATGAGCCATGATATTTAAGCTTCAGGCCTGCTGCGGGCTCTTGACAGAATCGCACACAGTCAAAAATCTTAAATTGTCGTAAGCTTAAATCGCTTCATTGATAAAAGAAATTTAAGGATATCATGCAGCAAAGAATAGCTGTGCTCGGATCTACGGGGTCAATAGGACGGCAGACTCTTGACACGGTGGCATCATACTCCGACCGGTTTAAGGTGAGTGTGCTGACGGCCGGAAGCAATCTTGAACTTCTGTCGCAACAGGCTGCGAAGTTTCTGCCTCACCGTGTCGTGGTGGCCGCTCCCCGGTCGCGTGCGGAGTTTGAGTCTTTTAAGAGTGATATGGCCTCTCTTGGTATTCACGCCTACTGCGGTGACGAAGCTATCGCTGATGCTATGGAAGATGACGACACGGATGTGGTGGTTACGGCTACCGTGGGGTACAGCGGACTTCTCCCGACGCTGCGTGCTATCAGGGCGGGAAAGACTATCGCTCTCGCCAATAAGGAAACTCTCGTTGTAGCAGGGGAAATAGTGACCCGGGAGAAAGAACGTCACGGGGTGGATATAATTCCAGTCGACTCGGAGCACTCGGCTATCTATCAATGNCTGGAGGGTGAAGACCGTGATGTGGTGGAAAGACTTTGGATCACAGCTTCGGGCGGCCCGTTCAGATGCACAGATGCATCGGTGCTCGCACAGATGAANGCTTCGGATGCGCTGCGTCATCCAAACTGGGACATGGGTGCCAAAATCACGGTAGACTCCGCTACGATGATAAACAAGTCTTTTGAGATAATCGAGGCGCGTTGGCTCTTTGATATCCCAGGGGAACGCATCAAAGCAGTGGTACACCCGCAGTCGATAGTCCACTCAATGGTGGAGTACCGTGACGGCGCGCTAAAAGCGCAATTGGGTGTCCCTGACATGCATCTGCCCATCAGATATGCTCTTGCGGGAGGAAAACGCCTGAATATACCGGAGACTGAGCGCCGNCTGACGGTGAAGGATCTGAGTATGCTTACGTTTGAGGATCCGGACGAGAGCAAATTTCCCGGTATCAAGCTGGGGCACTATGCGCTTGAACAGGGTGGCAATACTGCATGTGTGATTAATGCCGCCAACGAGATAGCTGTGGATGCATTCCTGCATGACCGCATAGGATTCACTGATATCGTGAGGGTGATCGAAGAAACTCTTGAACGTGCCGACCGGGTGGAGTCGCCCGCGCTGGAGGATTATGTGGCTTCAAACGAACAAGCACGCCGGATAGCAGCAGAAATCTTGTAACCCTCTTATTTATTTTACTATACAATTATTATACAATACGTGGAAACAACACTTATAAAGGCATTGCAACTAATTGCGGCTCTGAGCCTGCTGGTGATCGTGCATGAGTTCGGTCATTATATGTTCGCCCGCATCTTCGGGATGCGTGTGAGCCGCTTCTATCTTTTTTTCAATTACAAGTTCTCGCTTCTGAAATACTTGCCGAGAGAGGGTAAAGTGCTCCTTCTGTCGACAAGTGATGACAAGGCGGTGGTAACGCTGAAAGTGGGTAAACCACATCCGGCAAGCGAGGACAAACCCGGGAAGGCGTCGTGGCGCGATACGGTGTATGGTATCGGCTGGATTCCGCTTGGCGGTTACTGCCAGATAGCGGGAATGATCGATGAGACTCAGGACAAGGCTTCACTCTCGGAGGTTGCAGAGCCTTGGGAATTCAGATCCAAACCAGCTTATCAGCGACTTCTGGTTATGCTCGGCGGTGTGATAATGAATTTTGTACTTGCTGTGGTGATTTATGCCGGCATCGCTTTCTACTGGGGTGAGTCGCATATAAATTTCCGCGATGTGACCGAGGGATTTGACTTTGTTCCAGTGGCTCAATCGGCAGGTTTCCGCAACGGCGATATTCCGGTTGAAGCTGACGGGAAAGATATCGGCTCGTCTTTTGCTATTCTCGATATTGTCGAGGCGAAAGAGGTGAAAGTGCTCCGCAACGGAACGGACACGGTGAGCATAGCACTTCCGGAAGATTTTATCTTCAATGTGAGCGATGCCGGCGGGTTCATGGCAATGCGCGTGCCGGTGATCGTGAAGAGTCTCGCAGCGGGAGATCCGGCAATAAAGGCCGGGGTGCAGGAGGGTGACCGCTTTATTGCTGTGAACGGGGTGAGCACTCCGTCGTACACGGAGTTCAGCCGCGAGCTTCTTGAACGCGCCGGACATAATACNGAGTTCACGGTGGAGCGTAATGGCGAGACAGTAAATCTGGAGGCTACTCCGACGGAGGATGGTAAACTTGGAATAGGCNTNAAACTGCCCACAGAGGTGTACCCGGTGCAGTATGTGCGCTACGGGTTGCTGGAATCGATACCGAAAGGAATCGCTAACGGAAGTGAGACAATGGGTAACTATGTAAGCTCACTGAAGTATCTGTTTACAAAACGCGGTGCAGAGAGCCTGGGTGGGTTCGGAGCGATAGGCTCGATGTTCCCNTCGGCATGGAACTGGCTTTCGTTCTGGGAAACTGTAGCATTCCTGTCGATAATCCTGGCGTTCATGAATGTAATTCCTATTCCGGCACTTGACGGCGGACATGTGATGTTCCTGCTTTGGGAAATGGTGACCCGCAGAAAGCCGTCGGACAAGGTAATGGAATATGCACAGATGGCCGGAATGTTCTTCCTGCTCGCACTGTTGCTCTATGCCAACGGCAATGATCTATATCGTTTCTTCATAAAATGAAGCGCTTACTGTGATGAAGGAGATAAAGTTAAAGAAGGGGAAAGAGGAGTCATTGGGNCGGTTTCATCCGTGGGTGTTCTCGGGTGCGATTGCCATAGTTCCCGAGGANGGGATTGAAGAGGGTGAAATCGTGAAAGTGACCGGTCATGACGGGCGTGTGCTTGGTTACGGTGACTGGCAGATAGGGAGCATCGCTGTGAGAATGCTTGAATTCGGTGATGTAACCACGGATTTCGACGATGTTTTTTTCGGTCAACGACTTGTCGATGCCTACAGGCTGCGCCGCTCACTCGGGCTGATACGCGAGGATAATAACTCATACCGTCTGGTGCATGGTGAAGGGGATTTTCTGCCGGGGCTGGTGATAGACATATACGGAGAAACAGCCGTGATGCAGGCTCACAGTGTGGCGATGCACTACCGACGGGAGATGCTTGCAAAGTTGCTGACGCAACTGCCAGAGGCGGGAGTAAAGAATGTTTATTATAAGTCGGAAACCACTCTACCGTATAAGGCTCGTCTGGATCCCCAGAACGATTACATNATCGGCTCATTTACCGGTGATGTGGCGATAGAAAACGGATTGAAATTCAGAGTTGACTGGCTTAAAGGGCAGAAAACGGGTTTCTTCCTTGATCAAAGGGATAACCGGTCTCTTCTCGAGAAGTACAGCCACGGACGCAGGGTGCTCAACATGTTCTGCTATACGGGTGGTTTCTCTGTGTATGCCATGCGAGGGGGAGCGGAGAGAGTCGTGTCGGTCGACAGTTCGGCCAAGGCAATCGCTCTGACCGATAGTAACATGGCACTCAACTATCCCGATGACACGCGACATGCAGCGGTGGCAGAGGACGCTTTCAAGTATCTGGATGCAATGCAAGAAGGCGAATTTGATCTGATAGTGCTTGATCCACCGGCATTTGCCAAGCATAGATCTGCCATACCCAACGCACTGCGCGGTTACCAGAAACTAAATGCCGCCGCTATGAGGAAAATCGCGCCGGGTGGGGTGCTATTCACTTTCAGCTGCTCGCAGGCTATCTCGGCAAGAGATCTGCGACTGGCGGTGTTCTCAGCTGCCGCATCGACAGGAAGAAAGGTGCGCATCCTGCACCAGATGACGCAACCGGCTGATCACCCGATTTCGATATATCACCCGGAGGGGGAATACCTGAAGGGACTCATACTTGCAATAGACTAATCATAAACCAACGCAGACTAAACATCATACAAGATGAAGAACGAAAGAATACTTGTAGCAGGCGGCACCGGATATATCGGCAGCCACACTGTGGTTGAACTTCAGGAGGCAGGCTATCCTGTAGTAATTGTCGACAATCTGTCGAACAGCAACAAGGAAGTGCTTGACGGAATCGAAAAAATCACCGGCATCCGCCCTGATTTCGTAGAGGCTGACTGCACCGACATGGCTGCTATGGAGAAACTCTTTGACAGCTATCCTGATATCAAGGGTGTGATCAATTTCGCAGCAAGCAAGGCAGTGGGCGANTCGATGCAGAAGCCCATACTTTACTACCGCAACAACCTGAACACACTGATGAATCTGCTCGAGCAGATGGCAAAACACGGCACAAAGGGAATCGTGTTCAGNTCATCGTGCACAGTGTATGGCGAGCCCGACGAGAATCCTGTGACNGAGGCTGCTCCTATCAAGAAAGCNACNTCGCCTTACGGCAACACNAAGCAGATTTCGGAGGAGATCATCACNGATGTAATCGCCGCAGGNGCTCCGTTCAAGAGCGTCATTCTCCGCTACTTCAACCCGGTTGGTGCGCATCCGTCGGCTGAGATCGGTGAACTTCCCAACGGTGTGCCCCAGAACCTGCTTCCCTACGTGACTCAGGCTGCTATGGGTATCAGAAAGGANNTGAGCGTGTTNGGTGACGATTATCCCACTCCTGACGGATCGTGCATACGCGACTACATCAATGTGGTCGATCTCGCCAAAGCTCATGTGATNGCAGTGGAGAGAATGCTGGAAGATAAGTCGAATGAGTCNGTNGAGATTTTCAACCTCGGNACAGGTAACGGTGTGTCGGTGCTTGAACTTATCGACACATTTGAGAAGGCTACGGGTGTGACTGTCCCGAAAAAGATCGTAGGACGCCGCCCNGGTGATATCGAGAAGGTGTGGGCCAATCCCAAACACGCCAACGAGGTGCTCGGCTGGAAGGCCGNCACTCCACTTGCCGACACAATGCGTTCGGCCTGGGCATGGCAACAGAAACTGCGTGAGCGCGGTATCATGTAAAAAATACGTAAATGATCATTAAGGGGACGCACAGACCGTGCGTCCCTACTATCCTATCCNGACACATAAGGTGTCAAAAAATAACCAAAGTAATAAAATGAAGATTTCATACGTCGTATACTGTATGACAATTGCAGCCGCTGGGGCTGTTGTGGGCGGATGTGCCGANAANGGTTCCGCTCTCAAAAGCCTTGACACAACTTCGGTCGATGAAACTATCGCCGCCGGCGAGGATTTCTACAGGCATGTGAACAAGGGTTGGCAGGAGGCTCATCCTCTGACAGCCGAACATGCCCGTTACGGTCAGTTCAACGTGCTTGACGAACAGAANCAGGAGCGCGTTAAGGAGATCGTGACTTCNCTTGCCGAGACAAATCCTGAAGCAGGAAGCGTGGCATTCAAGGTNTCGACAATCTACAATCAGGCTATGGATACCGTGCGCCGCAATAACGAAGGTGCATCGCCTATTCTGGCTGACCTGAAGAAGATCGAGGAGACGGCNGAGGATGACAAGTCGATGACTGACCTGTTCATGTGGATGCAGTCGGACTACGGCAGCCCGTTCTTCAANGCNGGACCGATGGAGGATTTCGATGACAGNAATGTCTATGCCATGTATGTGAGCGGTGGCGGTATAGGTCTGGGTAACCGTGACTATTACCTGCTTGACGACGAGCGTAACACGGCAGTACGTAATGCCTACAAGACTCTTATAGAGTCACAGATGAAGAATGCGGGTTACAGCGAGGAGGAAGCAAAGCGCATCATGGAGAACGTGATGAAGATCGAGACCTCGCTTGCCGAAGAGACATGGAGCCTTGAGGAGAGCCGCAATATCGCCGCGATGAAGAATCCGCGCACTTTTGCAGAGCTGAAGAAGATGTATCCTGCAATCGACTGGGACCGCTTCTTTGTGGAGACTATGGGCATCGAGTCGCCTGACAAGGTGATCGTGACCGAGATCAACACAGTGAAGCGCGCCAATGACCTGATGGCTTCGCTGAGCCCGCGCGAGAAGAAGGACTATTACCTGTGGAAGTATGTGGCTCAGGCAGCTCCGTATCTTAGCTCGGATTTCACCGACACTTCGTTTGAGTTCAGCAAGGTGATGAGTGGTGTCGAGGAGCAGCGTCCATTGTGGAAGCGTGCCCTCGGTATGACCGAGTCGGCTATGGGTGAGGCAATCGGTGAGCTCTATGTGGCCAA
>JAAVGC010000074.1 GCA_014800445.1 Bacteroidales bacterium
GCAGTCCACTATGGTTTCTATCGGGATTTACGGACATCTTTAGGCTATGGNGGTTCCATATCCTACAATATAAACGACCGTATNAGTGTCACCATGTTTGGCAACTACTACACATCGCCGGGGNTCATGCACCCGGCAATGGCTGCATACNTCAGCTTACCCACCTTCGGCGGATTCCTCGACTATCGCGTCAGCGACCGCTGGGGTGTGCAGGTCGGAGCACAAAGCTATCGTTCAACTATGACACGACGTTGGGAAACACAACCCATCGTCATGCCTTATTTCAGATTATCCAANAAAAATATTATCGGCGTGGATGTNGGTGGAATCCTTTATCAGGTCATTCGTAATACCAATGGCCGGAATCATAGAGAAAATCCCACGTTGCCGCCACCTATACCTTCTTTGCCGCCGCTTAGTCGATAAAACGGCGCGTCAACCCACTATATGCGTCTATGCGGCGGTCACGCAGAAACGGCCACCATCGGCGCACCTGCTCACATCGCTTCATATCCACATCCACAACCACAGTTTCCTCCTTGTCGGTACTTGCTCTGTACAGAAACTCGCCTTGCGGCCCTGCCACAAAACTGCTTCCCCAGAATTGTATTCCGCCAGTCGCACCCGAGGGATCTGGTTCATGCCCAACGCGGTTCACTGTCACCACGGGAAGCCCGTTAGCCACGGCGTGACCGCGCTGCACCGTTGTCCATGCCTCGCGCTGCCGCTCCTGTTCATCGGGCGTATCACTGCTTTCCCAACCTATAGCGGTAGGATAGATCAGTATTTCGGCACCGCGCAATGCCATGAGNCGCGCAGCTTCGGGATACCACTGATCCCAGCACACAAGCACACCGAGTCGCCCTACCGAAGTGTCGATTGGCTCAAACCCTATATCACCCGGAGTAAAATAAAATTTTTCATAATAGGCCGGATCATCAGGAATATGCATCTTGCGGTATTTACCGGCCACTGATCCGTCTTTCTCAAATACCACTGCGGTATTATGATAAAGCCCGGCAGCCCTGCGCTCAAACAATGATGTAACTATTACCACCCCCGTTTCACGCGCAAGCGCACTGTAAAATTCTGTTGACTCGCCGGGGATAGGCACTGCCAGTCCACAGGTATCCACGTTTTCAGTCTGGCAGAAATATAACCCGTCATGCAGTTCCTGATTGACAATCAGTTCTGCGCCCATTGATGCCAGTTCTCTGACCTTCTCTGCAATACGACGCTGATTATCGTGCGCGTCGGCACTCCCCTTTTGCTGTATTATTCCTATTTTCATCAGTCGTGGTGATAAGGTTCACCGCGCAGAATCGTCATCGCGCGGTAAAGTTGTTCTGTAAATATCAGGCGTGCAAGCTCATGTGGAAACGTCAGTTTTGAAAGCGACAGTAGCCGGCCGGCAGCCCGCCCGTACACAGCGTCTGAAAACCCATACGGTCCACCTATCACAAACACAAGCCTTTTGACTCCGCTGTTCATGTATCCCTGAAGCATCTCAGCCAGCTGCCTTGATGTTGGTTGCTGCCCTCTTTCGTCGAGAAGCACCACCACATCGGTGGGTTGCAGTTTCGATAGGATCACTGCCCCCTCCGCCTCCTTCTGCATCTGTGGCGTTGTCGCTTTTGAAGTCTTTACGTCGGGCACAATTATCGTTTCATAAGGGATATAATGCCCTATGCGCTGTGCATAGTTCTTCTCACCCTGTGATGCCCATGCCGATTTCACGTTACCAACGGCTATCAACACTGCTTTCATTTCTGTCGGCCTGAATTATGTTCAGCATATCTTTTCGCTTCCTGAGCCTGACGGACGGCCATCAGCAGCTTGTAGGCATCAGGTCGGTCTCTCATGAAATCCTTTGCCTCGGTTTCTGTAAGCGTGTCGGTTCCGTTCACACTCCTCACCCTTATTGTGCCGTCGAGTGTCACCGGTTCCGGATAAGGTTTGATCGTAAACTTCACCACTTCTTTCACCGTATCACTGTCAGGCTCTATATCGATCGACTCAAGTATGCGGTGGTTGAAGCGGTCTTCATCTCTGAACTTGCACTTCACGAAGTTGATCAGTGAATCAAGATTATGATCCTTCACTCCGTAGCGAGGGTTAAGCCTAAAGAAGTTCCAGTCATCTTCTATACCCTTCTCATAGTGTGTCTTGTCATCCACNCCCACATATAGCNTTCCCCCCTCGNCATNGAGGAAGCCCGTCACCGTGTGCATTATTTCGTTAAGCTGCTCNTCGAGNTTAGCCACCATGCGTTTCTCTCCTTTCTTNGCCGCCGGGTACACAAAGCTGCTCTTGAACTCCTGGGTTTTTGTTTCCGAGAAATAGTATTTNAGTTTATGTTCATCGATATCAGCATTGACGAGTGTGCCGAGATTACTGATTATTGATTCACGCAAGCTTTCTGATCCACGTTCTTGCCCGAACAACTGTCCCGACAGAATTACCGACGCAATCTTTCGGTTCTGCTCAAAAGGCGAATTTTGTGATTCTTTCCACAATGCTTCCACTTTGTCGCCGCGATCCATCCAAGAGATCATTTCCAGACGGTCAAATAGCCGCCTTACGTGTCCATCGGGCAACTGCTCCACAGCTCCGCGCAGAAGGTCAAGTTTCTCCGGACGCACCTCATGATTTCTGACATAGTAATCCTGAAGCTCTATTAGCTCGAGATGTGCGTCTATAACTGCCTTCAGCGGCCCGTCGGCAATCGCCATGGCAAGCAGACGTGCCATGCGCAGCAGATTCATTCGCTGGGGTATCGACTTGCATCCCACGGCACGCACTCTGAGAAGTTCAATAACCTCTTTTACCGCTTCACGTCCCACCTGTATCTGCCCTTCCTCACCGTCATAGCTGTCATAATCGGCATCGTCACCGGCCACCATATCGGGAGTCGGAGTTATGTCGAGACGCTCGAGTATCGCATGTGCGGCAGCCTCATTGCTCACCGTACGCATCGTTTCCTCTATGCTCTCAATCTCTCCGTAGATCGACCCCGGACGCGCCTGCGTCAGACGCACGTTAAGCACCGTGCCAGCCTTCAGGTCACGGTCACTGCCTTTTCTCACAAAAAGTCCGAAACCGGCGTCACTTATAGCCGAGTATGTCCCGGTCATGCGTGAATCGTGACGTGATGATTTGTCGTTATCGGCAGTTACCACACACCTGTATATCGTTACACCGTCGGCCTTGGCAATCTCACTCATGACTTGCCGGGCATCGGCCAGTAGCGAGAACACATATTTCCCATCTTCGTCACAATCGATCACCTTAGCCTGAAATTTCATGGCCAGACCGTAATCATTGATGAAAGTGCGCATCGTGACATCTCTGGCTATGAAATCCACGAGCTGGTCACCCGGAATATATCCCGACCATTCGCTCCCATCCTCGTCGACAACACAATTATAGTATGGCATCCGGTCTATCCACTCTATATCGGTCACCATCACCGTAGCATAGTCCCCTATTTCAGGCCGCATGATGCGGGTAGCTTTTTCTGCCTTCTTCTCGATTTTCGAAGCAATTGATTTTGGGAAAAAAGAGTTTTCCACTCTTGCCCAGAAATTCTTGAGAGGTATCGGATTAGTGAGGTTGGTTATTGAAAACGGCTTATCTGCCATACAGATCTGTATGGAGTCATTGGGAGTGAATCCATCGGGTATAAGAGCCACGGCACCCTCCTCACGGCTTTTCAGTGTCACACACCCTGGAGTTATCTCCACGTTGGCCGCCGGAGCCACATACACCCTTGGTGCCGATGCCTGCCTGAGCAAGGCGTCACTTGGCGCCCGTTGTGCAAGTGCCGTCATGCGTTGAGGATCCGAGAGATCGCTCCACCCATATTCCTTGAGCATGTCTATCCCGAGCAGCGACAATGTCGATTTTGTAAGCAGCGTGTCAGTCGACAGAGCCCTCTTCGGTAGAAGAGTTATGCAGCGGTAAAACAAGCTGAGATTTCTGCTGAGAGCCTCTTTGTCATGCTCCGAGTCATAGAGGAATCGCAATATGGATATTGCCATTATCATTCGCTCCACCAGACGATTGTCTGCATCATTCTCAGCTTTAAGCAGTTCATCTATATCACGTCGGTTTTCATCCACATATATCTGAAGCTGCTCCACAAAAGCATCCCTGAAAGGTTCGGCCTTCCACGTTTCCACTGGCCAGTAGAGCATCGCTCTGAATATATTTGACAATGCGCCGTCCACGAGTTCAGGTTTAAGCCTGAAAAGAGCCATGAGCAGAAAAAGCTGCAATTTCGGGTGATAGAGAAATCCCGAACTTGCAAGATTGTCGAAGATGCCTTGTATCTCTTCTGCCTCGTTTCCCTGCTTGACTATATCGAAGGCTCTGCAATAGCTCTCGGCATTTTCCACAATTGCTGTTAGCATGTGTTGATAACGGCTGCGTGCTTCACCGTTCAGATTGCGCAGGAAAGGCGACCCTTGAAGCAGAAACAGTGCGCACTCGTTATAGACCTTCATCATCCTTGCCATCCGGTCTATACGGTCACGATTACTTCTCCGGGCCATGGATGCGAGCAACGACGGCATACTGTCCATTACCGTCGACAGCAACGTCACGATCCATTCGGCATCCTTGTCGTCATGCTGTCTTTTTGCGTTTTTAAGTGCCGGCATCCGGTCAAAAAGGCAATAGATAAGCCGCCGGTCACTCTCCGTCACCGGGATCTGTGGCATAGCCAGCAACTCATCGATAGTATAGTAGACCATACTTATTTTCCTGTTATTATCGCCTTGATTTCATTAAGCTTGTTGAGAGCGGCAACAGGAGTCAGGTTATTTATGTCAAGTCCCAGAATCTGATCACGCACCTGACTCAGCACNGGATCGTCAAGTTGGAAAAACGAAAGCTGCATACCGCCAGGTTCTTTCTCCGCCTCCGNCAGGCTNCGGCTCACTGAAGGTGAGATTTCCCCGGCACGGCGTTCGCTTTCAAGCTTNTTCAATATCTCGTCGGCGCGTTCGAGTATNTCCTTAGGCATTCCAGCCAGTTTTGCCACATGAATACCNAATGAATGCGCGCTTCCTCCTTGAGTTAGTTTACGCATGAANACCACCTTACCGTCGATCTCCTGTACCGACACGTTATAGTTTGCGACACGGCCATACATTCCTGCCATCTCGTTGAGTTCATGATAATGTGTCGCAAACAGTGTTTTCGGGTGACAGCGGTGGTTCTCATGGATATACTCCACTATAGCCCATGCGATAGAAATGCCNTCNTAAGTCGATGTACCGCGCCCCAGCTCATCGAATAGGATTAGCGACCTTTCACTCATGTTGTTGAGTATCGAGGCNGCCTCATTCATCTCCACCATGAAGGTCGACTCNCCCACTGATAGGTTGTCCGACGCGCCGACTCGCGTGAATATTTTGTCAACGATTCCTATACGTGCCGAATCNGCCGGAACAAACGACCCGGCCTGAGCCATNAGNGCGATTAGAGCCGTTTGCCTCAANAGCGCCGACTTACCTGACATGTTCGGGCCGGTTATCATCATCACCTGCTCGCCGTCGTTGTCGAGTTTCACCGAATTNGCTATGTATGGCTCACCGGCAGGAAGCTGACACTCTATCACCGGGTGTCGTCCCTCCTTGATATCGATCACAAGCGAGTCATCCACNGTCGGGCGGCTGTAGCGGTTGCACTCCGCCGCCTCCGCAAACGATTGCAGGCAGTCGAGTCGCCCCAGAAGCAGNGCGTTACTCTGCATCGCGGGAATATACTGCGCAGCCTCGCCCACCAGTATGTTGTANAGACGCTCCTCTATGATNTCTATACGCTCCTGAGCCCCGAGTATTTTTTCCTCATATGTTTTCAGCTCCGGAGTGATATATCGTTCGGCATTCACAAGCGTCTGCTTTCTTATCCACTCCTCAGGCACCTTCTCCTTGTGNGCNTTCGTCACNTCTATGTAGTAACCAAACACATTGTTGAAGCCGATCTTCAGCGATGTAATGCCTGTCCTTTCCGACTCGCGTCGCTGTATCATTGCCAGATACTCCTTTCCCGACGATGATATGCCCCGGAGTTCATCAAGTTCGGCGTCAACGCCTTCTCTTATCACCGTACCGCGGTTCACTGCCAGCGGAGGATCGTTCACGAGCGTATTCAGTATCTTTTCCGAAAGTACCGGACATGGGTTGAGCTGTTCTCCAAGCGTCCGCAGCGATTCATCCGACGCACCCGAGCAGATACCGCGCAGTGGCTCGATAGCCTTCAGTGCAAGAGCTATCTGACGCATCTCGCGGGGCGACACACGCGCCGAGGCCACTTTACCCACCAGACGCTCCAGATCACCCACCTCGTGCAGATGTGTAACCACCTTCTCACGTTCGCGCCGGTGCTTCACAAGATACCCCACTGCATCCAGACGCCGGTTGATACTCGCAGGATNGCGGAGTGGAAACAGGATCCANCGCCTTATCATGCGCGATCCCATCGGACCGGCCGTGTGGTCGAGCACGTCGAGAAGCGACTTTCCATCCTCACTGCCCGTAGCCACAAGTTCGAGATTCCTCACCGTGAACTTGTCCAGTCTCACGCTGTGATCCTCCTCTATGCGCGATATGCGNCTGATATGTCCCAGACGGTCATGATGCGTCANGTCAAGATAATGCANCACAGCNCCTGCTGCAATTATGGCAAGCGGCATTCCGTCGATGCCAAANCCCTTCAGTCCNGTAGTTTCAAACTGTTTGAGAAGCCTGTCATGTGCGCTGTCAGCCGTAAACACCCAGTCATCNAGCTCCGAGGTCAGGTACTTCATCTGGAAGCTCCCTTCCACAAGCGAGCGGCTTCCACGNTCGGTNAGCACCTCCTTCGGCGAGAAACTNCCGAGTAGTTTGTCAATATAGTCCGTGTTACCCTCCGCCACCATAAACTCGCCGGTGCTTATATCAAGAAGAGCAAGCCCCCATCGTTCCTTATGGTGATACACCGACGCAAGAAAATTATTTTCCCTGTGATCAAGCACACTGTCTCCGAGCACCACACCCGGCGTCACAAGCTCCGTTATGCCGCGCTTCACAAGCTTTTTGGTCAGCTTCGGATCCTCCAGCTGCTCCGCTATAGCCACCCTTTTGCCCGCACGCACGAGTTTCGGNAGATATGTGTCGAGTGCATGATGAGGAAAACCCGCAAGCTCCACCGACGTTGCCTGGCCGTTGGCACGCTTCGTCAATGTGATTCCTAATATCTCCGAAGCGATTATGGCATCGTCACCAAATGTTTCATAAAAGTCTCCCGACCTGAAAAGCAGTACCGCATCGGGATGCTTGCGCTTCATCTCGAGGTACTGCTTCATCATCGGCGTTTCAACAATCTTCTTAGCCATGCGACGGCTTCACTTTGTCAAAATATAGTTCCAGAGCTTCCCTCGCTGCCACAAACGAACTGAGCCGGTCGGCAAGCACTTCACTTTCAAGTTTCGGAAGCACTCCTTCAATTTCAGGATTACGGTAGAANTGGTCNCGNAGCTGCTCATTGATGCTCTCATACATCCAGTAACGCGCCTGCTCCTGACGACGCACATTAAAATAGCCGTTGCCTTGCGCAAATTCAAAATACCGGTCGATCATATCCCACACTTCAGGAATACCCAATTCAAAATATCCCGAATATGTCAGCACCTCAGGCTTCCATCCCGAAGCCGTAGGCGGGAATAATTGCAGCGCACTCTTAAACTGAGCCTGAGCCAACTGTGCGCGCGGCACATTGTCGCCATCTGCCTTGTTGATCACAATACCGTCAGCCATCTCCATAATGCCGCGTTTTATCCCCTGAAGCTCGTCACCGGTCCCGGCAAGCTGTATCAGCAGGAAAAAATCCACCATCGAGTGTACGGCCGTTTCGCTTTGCCCTACCCCCACAGTTTCCACAAACACATTATTGAATCCCGCTGCTTCGCAGAGCACTATTGTTTCTCGCGTCTTGCGGGCCACACCACCGAGCGACCCGGCCGAAGGTGAAGGGCGTATAAATGCATCAGGATGAACCGACAGTTTCTCCATTCTTGTCTTATCACCAAGAATGGATCCCTTGGTGCGTTCGCTCGATGGGTCGATAGCAAGCACAGCAAGTTTACCACCGCTTTTAAGCACATGCAGTCCGAACACATCGATCGACGTACTTTTTCCCGCCCCCGGAACACCCGTGATACCTATACGACGCGACTTACCCGAGTAAGGCAGACACTTCTCGATCACCTCCTGAGCCATAGCCTGGTGCTCCGGCACAAGACTCTCTACAAGCGTCACCGCTCGGCTAAGCATCGTGATATCCCCTTTCAGAATACCCTCTACAAGTTCCCCCGGTGTAGCCATACGCCGACGACGATGCCGCAGGTAGGGATTTACCGAAGGTGGCTGTGACACACCACTATTAACCTGTAGACCTATATATTGCGAATCATTTTCGGGATGTTCCATATCTATTACCTGTATATTTTTTCACGCGCACACCACGCCACACACAAATATACGAATAATATTCGACCAAAACACACTGCACATATCACCCTTCCATGGAAATCTATGTATGCTTCCACAAGTAGTGACCCACAGCTCGCGTGCCCCCCTCCGCCGTCGAAGACGGCTATTAGCTCCGAGCCCCACATCGAGCCGAAGGCGATGGTGTGGGGTGACTGGAGTTGTTGTTTATCGGCGTCGAAGACGTCGGCTCCCCCAACGTAGGGACGCACGGGCCGTGCGTCCCCTTGATTTTCAGCGCACTACGCAAAACANCAGAACACCTGACCTCGAAAGAGGTAATTCTATGCCACAACAACTCAGCGCCGAAGGCGCGTCGTCATCGTAAACCCCTGGCGACCGAAAGGGAGCCTGGGGACAACACCAAACGTAAATCCCGAGCCTCGGAGAGGCAACATCCTCCAAACACATCCCCCACTCCTCCATAGTCATAATCTCAGCGTGTTCCGCACGCGATTTCTGTAGCAACCGCGCCTGACAGGGCGCGGAGAGCGGTATTATTCCATTCTACGGCATAGCCGCGCGCATACCCGCCTCAATTGCCGCCGACATTCCGCCAGCTTCCATCGCGTTAAGGCCGCGTATCGTCAAACCACCAGCCGTCGTGACTGCATCGATCGCATCTTCGGGATGTTGGCCGGTGGATTCCAGTAGCATTGCCGCNCCNTTCAGCGTCTGNCTNACNGCNCGNCGNGCCTCNGCCGGACGNAGNCCCANNTCNACNGCTCCTTGCTCCATTGCCCGCATAAACCGCATCGCAAATGCTATGCCGCACGAGGCTGTCACCATGCCCGCATTCACCATCCGNTCGTCGGTCGCAACCACACTGCCACACGCCTCAAACAGCTTTACCACATCAGCAATCTGCTCGGCATCCGCATGGCGGTGAGCCATAAAAGTCATGCTTTCCCCTATCAGGGCCGCAGTGTTAGGAATAACNTAGAACAATGCCGGGCGACACCCGTCGCCCAGCATCTCGTCAAGATCATCAAGTCCGATGCCACCAGCCATCGACACCACAGCGGGCATATTCCGTTTGATATGCCCGCGCAGTTCATCGATGACTGCAGGAAGAATCCACGGCTTAACAGCCAAAATAATTACCGAAGCACCATCAACAGCCTCGGAATTTGATCGCGTCACCGAGANAGCGGGATACTCCCCCGAAAGCCGCTTCAGCTTACCCTCCGACGGATTAGACACCGTCAACGCCACATCTGGTACACAGCGGGCAATCCCCGCTGCTACAGCCGACCCCATATTCCCTGCCCCGATTATTGCAACTTTCATTATTTACAGCCCACGATTAATCTGTCTCAGCTACACTGAAGATATATGTTAGATTAGTGTTTCCTGTATTCACACCTTCCCACACACCCCATCTCGTGGTGTCGACATCTATACCGCACTTCTTTGCAGCAAGAGCCCCCTTGGAGTTGTTTATAGTGAATTTATACACTGGTGTAGATGAATTTCCACCCCAGTAAATACGCGTTACCCCGCACTCAAAAGTCGAGTTCGTCGACCACACCTCCGCCGAAGCCGTCATAGTCACTTCAAGAGTCGACGCCGTTCCGCTTGTAGGAGTCCAGTAAAGCTCGCTCGCCGGCACCTCCACCGTGAAGTGATCCTTTGACTCAACCTCAAACGTCTTGTTAAGCTCCTCCCCGGTTGTCGAACGTCCGGTCACGGTCACCGCCAGAGTCACCTTGCAATCAAAATCCGGTATTTCCTTAAACACAATCTGTTCCAGATTATCAGCAATCAGTATCTGTGCATCGCGGGCATTCTTCTGGATCAGATTTCCCATGACCGCCAGATTCAGTCGCCCCGTAGACACATCGCTGAGTGGCAACATGAATTCAAGTCTCTCCCCCGCAAAAGGCTTCGAAGCGATCACCGATCCGTTAGCCAGAAGGTCAACCGACCGGAGCACGACACCTTTGGGAGCGTCCATGTTCACATTATCCACACTCACAGTCAGCTTCTCACTCTGGTCATACCATGACCACGCAACCTGCGGGCTCACCTTCACATCCGACGAAATCCTCACAGCAGTCGTGTCAATCGGATTCAGCTCCGGATCATCATGATCCGCACACCCTGCAAGAGCAACACACATCGCGCCAAGCACAAACTTAACAGTCTTATTCATTGGTATTTACCCCCCCCCCATTGACTCCGACAGGGAGACTTACATTAATATTCAAGGCCGCGAGTCAACGGTACGCTCCACTTCTTACCCCCCAGCGGGGACGGCTCAGCACACCCGGCCTTTTCTTCTAACTGTCAGTAAAACCGATTCGATTGCAAGATAAATCAACCCACTCGGTCCTGCAAGCACTTTAACAGTTTTTTTACATCACCCCTAATAACTCAATCTCAAAAATAAGAGTCGAGCCACCAGGAATCCCCGGTTGATTGAAACGCCCGTACCCCTGTTCAGCCGGAATATAAAGCTCCCATTTGTCACCCACGTGCATTTTCTGAAGACCTATGATCCATCCCGGGATAAGATCACGCAACCTGAAAGCTGGAGCCACACCACCGCGACTGCTGTCAAACGTCTTACCATTAATCGTCTTACCCGTGTAATGCACATTCACCACACTTCCCCGGTTAGGTGAAGTCCCCTTGCCGTTTCCCGACTTCAGCACCTTATACATCACCCCCTTGTCAAGCATCTTCACCCCCGGTTCCTTCCCCTTTTCCACGAGCCACTCACGGTTTCTGTCTATATACTCCTGTTTAGCCATCACGATTACACTTTAATTTTATCTGTTTTCATCCACTTCGATTCCTCCCACCGAATCACAGCGCAAAGATAACCACATTAACTCGCATTTTTTTGCGAAAATGGCCAAATCACATAACAATCATTTTACCAGCGATATACTACACCATCTAGACCCAATCGCAACAAAAATTCAAAAAAAATATGCAAAAAATCTCTCCAAAATTTTGCAGGTATCAAAATAAGCAGTATCTTTGCAGCGTCTTTAAGGGAGAGCCCAAGCAAATAAGACAAAAAATGACTCCGTAGCTCAGTTGGTAGAGCAACTGACTCTTAATCAGTGGGTCGAGAGTTCGAGCCTCTCCGGGGTCACTGAAGGGTCTATCAGACCACAGAATTCCTCTGAAAATCAATGATTTTCAGAGGTTTTTCTTTTTACCCCTGTCCCGTTTCGGCGCAAAATATTGAAGTAGCCGGTGTGCAAGAAGGGTGCAGAAAATTTTGTACTCGGA
>JAAVGC010000075.1 GCA_014800445.1 Bacteroidales bacterium
AACTTTTTTTTTTTTTTTTTGAAAGAGGGGAATGCACGCATAAAGGAGCTCAACTCTAAAGGCAAGAAGGTTATTATTAGCGCGCCGGATGAAAGGTATCTGCAATCGCTCCTTCAGTGATATACTTCTCTACTTCGTAGGGGTGCGATACAGCAAAACTCCTAAATGCAGAATCCTGCGACCTATTTCTGGACATCCTCTTCACCTCATCGCGTCAGGATATTCCCATGTTTCGTCGAAGACGGATGATTTNCATAGCCCCATGTCGAGCGAAGCGATGGCATGGGGTAAATGTCGTAAATATCGTGGCGGCCTCGACNGAGGTCGGCTAACTGACGTCTTCGACGCCATTATTCGTGTGAACCAATATACCCCACACCGTTGCCGCTGAACGCGGCTNGATGTGGGGCTCGATTTTAATTNCCGTCATCCGACGGCANGAATTNNATTATCGCNTTAGCGATATGATGATGTTTGTAGGCCNGTATACCGCAGGTATGCGGGTCACCTTGCCGAGAANCNNCCNCCNGTTATATCTTCGATNCTCAGTTTCTCAAAGACTATGCAATAGTCCTTGNCGTAGGTCGATTCCTCATATAAAAAAGCTATCGANCCNTCNGGCATCTGCACCATTGTCGAGTANCCCGACTCCATGTCGGTCAGNTTCAGGGTNTGCGATTCCATGTCGCCCCANCCCTTTGCCATAGCCTCGGCGGTAGCATAATCGCNCTTGGCCAGAAGCGGNTTCCACTTTATCCCNACCTTCTCGCGCTCNTTCGACAGNGTCATCGACTGCAANGCGAGCCACGCATCCCCGTTGCCGGGATTTTCCTTATCAGTAACGGGCACTATAAGTATCTCCCCGTTGCACGGATTAGGTTGCACACCACCGAAATCGCTGAGTGCCGGAGCAGATTCCCATGAGCCCGCCCCCTTCGCCGCATCGCTGTAGCGGAATATGTTGAAATTACGACCATAGTTGGCGCTCGAGCGTGCGCTCAGCAGCACTGAGCCGTCCGGCAGCTCCTCCACNTTNGGCTCGTCNCCTCCCAGTGCCACGGGAGGCATGTCGGCGCTTCCGAGCACATGCCATGTGTCGCCGAAATCATCGGAGTAAAGCACCCAGTTGGCAATGTAAGTGCCNGTGCTGTCGGTGTCGGCGGGGTTGGATACATGTCTCCCTGACAAAGCAGAGTAAAGGCGGTAATGTGTACCCGCTTTCACGTGGCGCGACTGCATGATGCGGCCCGAACCGAAAAACATAGCGTCGATGCACCCGCCCGGTGCTGTTTTTTCACCATTACGGCCGTCAAAGAGGCCATAGATCTCCGAGGTGATAGTATCGCGTTCAGTCCACGTTTTACCGCCGTCATTGCTGCGCCAGCGTGCCACTTGATTGGGATTATCCCGGCGTGCTTTGAAAAAGGGTGTGCGCCCGCACACGGCGAGAAGCACCATCTTGTCCGACTCACGGTCGGCTGCTAAAGCTGCGTCGCCATAGCCGCAGTCGGGGTGCTGCATCGACGTCTCTACAGTTCCTTCGCCATTGCCTTGGCTCACCGCATTGCCATGCGCGTCGGTCAGCAAGGCGGGTGCGCTCCATGTTATGCCGCCGTCGGTCGATGCTGCCTGATGCAGATCAATGCGTCCGTTACCGATATCGTAACCGCAGAAACGGTAATCGGCTATGGCGATCAGTCGGCCGTCGGGTGTCGATGCTATGGCCGGAATGCGGTAAACGATGCTGTCGCCGTGACCTGATCCGTAGCTGAATACCACCTTGCGGTTCTCTGCACTTATGTTGTGTGTTGATAGCAGTGATGCTGCTGCCAGCATCACTGGGATGAGTGTTTTGATCATCTTGGTATTGCTTTGGAGAAAAACAATGCCGGAAGTGTGTCAAACTATAGTTGGCACACCTCCGGCGGTATGTGTGGTTTATGAAGAATCTGATGATTACTTCATCTTCTCTACGTAGTCGCGGAGAGGCTGGTTGTCGGGATCCACCTCAAGGAAGAGGTTGAGATACTGCTTGGCGGTCTCCTTGTCACCCTCGCCCAGATAGTAGTTGGCGATCAGGTTGTAGGCACGCACGTAGTCGTTTTTGTGAGCGGTCTTGTTGGCCTCGCGGTCTTTGTCGAGGATAGCGATTGCACCGAGGAANGCGTCTACAACATCCTGGTTCATCTGCTGGCCGTTGCGGTTGTAGAGGGTGATGGCCTTCTGGTTAGCCACCGAGAAGTTGTCGGGAACCACCTTGAGCACCTCGTCAAGATAGAGGATAGCCTTGTCGGCATACTTTACCTTNGCGATCGAGTCCTCNGCCATAGCGGCGGCGTTGCTGTAGCGGCGGCCGAGTGTGAACTTGTCGTTGGTCGACGGCTCGATCATACCCAGATACTTCTCAAAGCTCTCAGCCGATTTGTCGTACATCTTTGCGGAAGCGTATGCCTCTGAAAGNGACTTCACGTTGTCGGCCTTGTCGGGGTGGAGGTTCACGGCTTTCTCGTAGCTGGCTATGGCAGCGATTGTATCACCGGTGTGGAAGAGAACGTCACCGTAGGTGGTGTAGTCAGTGCCTGTAAATTCCTTAGCGTTGGCGTTGCCGAAGAATGTCTTTGCTGCNGTGGCTGCCTCGTTCCAGTTCTCGAGAGCGGCCTTGTTCAGGAACACCATGCGCTCCATGTAGTGGTTGCCCGGATCTTTGGCGAGAATCTCGTTGGCGAGCTTCAGCGACGGAGCATACTCCTTAGCGAAGTAAAGCAGACCAACATAGCGCTGCTCGTCCTTCTGGAAGTGGTTGGGGTTCTGGATGTACTTACCGTACTCCTGGGCAGCCATGGTGAGCTGGTTGTTGTCGTAGTATTTCTCGGCGAGTTCGCGCTCGGCAAGTGCTGAGTTCGGGTTCTTCTCCACGAGCTCTTTAAGACGCTGGATCGCAAACTGCGGGTTAACCGGGAAGTAAACCTGAGCGTACTTCACGTAAGCCTCGGGGAACTGGTTGTTCTTGTCAAAGTTCCATGCCATTTCGTAGTAGCCTACTGCGTCACCCACATTCTCGGGAGCAAGCATGTCGCCTTCGAGGATGTAGATTGCNGGGCACTGTTTGTCGGCTTTCTTGGCTTCGGTAAGAGTCTTCTCGATATCGTTCTTGTAAGTGGCAGGATTGGCGTTGTAGTAGGCGCGGGCTATGTCGGTAAGAAGCACTGCGTTCTTCTTGCCGAGGTTACGGGCCTGCTTGAACTGATCCTGAGCACCCTTGGCGTCATTGTTTTTCAGTGCAACGGCACCCATGCCGACGTAGTTGAACGGATTTTCGGCATTTGCGGCGATACCCTTCTCAAAGTAAGATTTCGCAGCGGCTACGTCGCCCTGCGACAGGGCGATCTGACCGAGATAGTAATTGGCTTCGGCCTTGTCGGTCGATGCGTCGTTTATAGTGCGGTCGAGGATGATCTTGGCATCGTCGGCCTTGTCGGCTTTGAAGTACTCTACGCCGTCTTTGTAGCCTTGCTGAGCTGCGACACTCAGCGTTCCTGCAGCGAGCAGGCTCAGGAGCAGCTTAAATTTCATCTGGATGACTGAAAGGGTTTAGTTATTTTCTTAGTGATTTTGTTTCTATGTTGATTGGTAGCAGCGAAAAAAGGGGGAGCGCACGAGCGTCACTCCACCTTCACTTTGCGGGCATGCATGTGCGAGGGAAGTATGCCTGTCATGAGCATCAGCTTCTGTCCCTGAACACCTGTCACAAACGAGTAAAAGCCATGAGCCGGAGCACCGGGAACACTCGTCGTGATCATGTAGATGGAGCGGAGCAACGGATATTTTCCCTCGAAGATGTATTGCTGATAGGGTTTCCAGTAGGTGGGCGTACCCGGTTGCTGCACTTTAAGAACCTTCACATCGGGCTTGAAATCAAGCACGGTGGTGTCTGATTTTTCCGAGGCCTTTGCAAGTTCTTCGGTTGAACCTGCTGGTGTTCCGTCGAGATCCGACGACAGCCAGCTCACACCGAGAACACCGATGGCGTTCTTGCGTGCCATCACGGCATCGTAGACCGCCTGACTCGATCCCTGTGCATACACATTGTCGCCGAATGAGGCTCCGTTGAGCAGCGAGTCACGCATGAAATTGACCGTGCTTGCGCCTTCATGCTCAAACACGACATCGATCTTGCCGAGTTTCTTCATCCCGGGGCCCATCTGATCCCAATCCTGAATCTTTCCGGTGAGGATATCCTCAAGATCCTTGAGGTCGATGCGGTCAAGAGGGTTGTCTTTGTTCACGATAAGCGCTACGGCGTCAATGGCCACGCACTGCTGGAACACTTTTTTCTTCTTGGACTGGAGGTAGGTGATCTCTTTCTCTGAGAGAGGGCGGGTTGTCAGCGCCGCATTCACCTTAAGCTCGAGTATTGAGTCGATGCAGGCCTTCTCGTCAAGATAGTAGGGAAGCACGTCGGCATGAGGATAGATATACTCAAATACCTCGATCTCCTGCTGCATGATGTTCTCAAACGTCGCGTCGCAGGCAAGTCTTGTGATGCCGTTGGTCGACGAACCTTCTGCCGGAATCTTGCTGTATTTCTTGCAGCCGGGAGCGACTGCCACAAGCGCGGTCATCCCGGCCACGGCGAGTGATTTGAAGAGCTTATTGAGATTCATGCCTGATGGTGTTGAGCTTGGAAGTGATGATCAGATATTGGAGTCAATGCCGGCGAATTGACGGTAGGCACGCCAGATTCCGTAAAGAATCAGAAGCACACCGCCTGTCCAGCGCAGCCATTCCCAGCTGCCGCTTTCCCAGTCAAAAAAGTTGACCAGAAGAAGTATTCCCATNCCTACATAAATGATAATCATGAAGATGCCGAATATCATCCGTGCAATCTTCGGAGTGTTGTTTGTTGCCATAGTTGCTGATTTGATACCTGATTAACGCTTATGTCGGGACCATGGTTCAGTGCNGACTCCACATCTTGTCAGGCGGTAAAGTTAATAATAAATTGCGTAGCTTCAAAATCCACGTCTTCAAAAATTTCGCCTATGCCATCAGTAGCACAAGCACTATACCGAATATTATCAACAGAGTGTTTGAAACGGCATAGGTAATCGTGTAGCCGAGAGCAGGCACTGTGCTCCCCAGACGCTCCTGGACTGCGCCGAGGCCGGCAGTGGTCTTGCGGGCGCCGGCACAGCATCCGAGTGTCACNGCCGGATGGAACTTGAACACCTTATGCCCGATAAGTATGGCCAGAAACATCGGCACAAGGGTCACTATAAGTCCGGCGATGAANATCTTTGGCCCTACAGCCTCAAACGCGCTGATGAACGACGGCCCCGATGCAATGCCGATAACTGCTATATACATGTTGAGACCGAGATTGTTGAACACCCACAGCGANGCCTTGGGGATCGCTCCGTAGACGGGACGTTTCGAACGCAGCCATCCCATGACAAGGCCGGTAACGAGAGCACCGCCGCTTGCACCGAGGCTCACTGATACATTTCCCCATTTGATTGCCAGNGCACCGATGAGACCGCCCACAAGGATGCCGAGCCCGACAAACACAAAGTCGGTCGCCAATGTGCGGCGGTCGGGNTANCCTATCTGNGCTACNGCTTTNTCNACATGTTTCTTTTGTCCGACAAGCTCGATCACATCGCCTGCCACGATTTTAGTGGGAGTAAATGGTTTNAGTACGGCTCCGTCGCGTATAATCCGCTTGATTTCCACACCATCCATCCACTCTTGCGCTATAAGATCGGCCACAGTCTTTGCTGNACATTTACGTGACACTGTCACTTCAACGTCTTCAACAGCAAATGTAAGTAGTCCGACGCCCGGTACTTCATGCCCGAGCCAGCTGTTGTCACCTACGATCATCTCCCGTCGGCCGGTAAGCACAATCGTATCTCCAGGGNTAACTATCGCATCCGGGGTGACATCAGTTATCCCTCCTGCGGCTTGTTTGATACGCTCTATGGTAAGTCGTCGCCCCTCTTCTCCAAAGTGCTTCTCGATCTCAGCCACNGTGCGAGGNTNGNTCATCCANNNTCCATCNGTNACAAANGCTCTGAANGCCACCGGACGGCACGCGTCGAAATAAGCNGGATCATCGCCTATTCCGGCCGGATTCAAAGTCTTTTCAAGCTCGTGAGTCATGGCNTTGACTTTCTCCAGACCTCCCATCATCGCGGGGCCTACGTAGCCCAGNAGCCACACGGCACCCAATGTGCCGAAAACGTAGGTCATCGCGTAGCACACGGGGATAGCGTCAGTCATGGCCTTGATCGTGTCGGCATCTCCGCTGAGCGACGAGACGGTATCCTCGGCNGCTCCCACTACCGGTGATGCTGTGGACGCACCCGCCATCATGCCGGCCGCCTGGCCTGGATTAAGACCCATCCACACCGACACGCCGAATGACACACCCAATATAAGCACGCACACCACCACTGCGAAAAGCACCTCGCGCAGACCATCGCCGCGTAGCGACTTAAAAAACTGCGGACCTACGCTATAGCCGATGCAGAACAGAAACAGNAGGAATGACACACTCTTCAGNGGTCCTCCAACGTTTATGTCCATTTGTCCTACAAGCACACCNACTATCAGCACTGATGTNACTGTGCCGAGGGAAATGCCTTTGAACTTAAGTTTGCCAAGCCAGAAGCCCAGCCCGATTGTAAGAAAGATCGCAAGTGCGGGAGTGTGACGGAGTGTTTCAATGAACCACATATCTGTTGTAAGCTTTTGTGTTGAACGTGAATGGTAATTCCCCTTTTTTAATCAACAAATCATACTTTGAGTTTGTTTTAAAAACGAGGTTATGATTATATCAGTGACCCGACAGAATTTCATCACGTCACCTTACACGCAAATTTACGACATCCACAATATGAAAATTGGCTTTTTTGTCCCTTGTTATATCGATGCGATCGCACCGCAGGCTGCAATCTCTTCGTTTAAACTTCTGCGGCGGCTTGGGCTTAATCCTGAATTTATAGAGTCGGCGGCTTGTTGTGGCCTGCCTATGAAGGACATGGGTTATGCACGCACGGCCTGTAAGGTCGANAGGTCGGTAGCTTCCCACATGGCAGGCTATGATCACATCGTCATGCCGTCAGGAATATGCGCCGATCAGTTCCGAAATCATTTCGAGGATGTTCCGCAGACTCCTGAAATAGAGCAGATACGCCATGCCGCAGTCGATATTGTGACCTTTCTTCATGATATTGTACGTGTCGATGCGTTGCCCTGGGCATCGTTTCCTCACCGCGTAGCGCTTCACAACGGCTGCCATTCACTCCGTTACCTCAATGAAGCCCGCCCCACAGAGCTGATGATTCCTGATTTTTCCAAGACAGCCGATTTGCTCAGCCTTGTTGATGGAATAGAAGTTGGCTATGCCACCCGCCGTGACGAGTGTTGTGGATTTGGCGGCACATTTGCGATATGGGACAAAAGCTGCTCCGGACAGCAGGGACTTGACAAGGTCAATGATTATGCCCGCAATGGATTTAAATATGTGACTTCGCAGGACATGTCATGCCTGCTTCATCAGTCATGCGTGGCACGCAAATTTGGATTGGATATTAAGTTTTACTATATCGCCGAGATTCTAAACGGCGACGCAAAGTGAGAGTACCATGAGCAGACAGGTTAATCAGGTAAAGCTCGGCGCCAAATTTATAGCCGACACTCCACACCGTGAGAGTAACGACCGTTGCCTATGGGCGGCGCGCATGCGTCGCGACAAGGTTGCTGCCACGCTTCCCGAGTGGGAACAGATGCGTGACCTCGCGTCAGGAATCAAGGAGCATGCTTTGTCGCATCTTGACGAATACCTCGTGCAATTTGAGGAAAAACTCACAAACCGTGGTGTGAAAGTCCATTGGGCTGAGACGGCAGAAGATCACAATGAGATTGTGCTCGACATTCTCCGCTCGCATGATGTGACCACCCTCACCAAAGGCAAATCCATGACAATGGATGAGTGTGCCATGCGTGAGCATCTTGAGAAAAATGGAATTGAGGTCAACGAGTCAGATCTCGGCGAACGCATCCAGCAGCTNGACAATCAGCGTGACAGTCACATNGTCATGCCTGCGATCCACAAACTCCGCACCGACGTCGCCCGCATCTTTGCCGATAAGCTTGGTTCTGATCCTTCAAACGATGATCCAACTTACCTCAACAGTGTCATGCGCGCCGACATGCGTAAGCGCTATGTCAAGGCACAGGCNGGTATGATCGGATGCAACTACGCTGTGGCAGAAACAGGATCTGTTGTGATGTGTTCCAACGAAGGTGACGTCGATATCTGTGCTACTGTTCCACCCTTGCTCATAGTCACGATAGGGATCGAGAAAGTCATACCGACNCAGGCTGATCTGCCGCTGTTTCTCAGGCTNCTGTCCCGCAGTTCACTTGGCTATGANATTACTCAGTACACATCTCACATCTCTGCGCCGGCTCCCGGACAGGAAATCCATGTGGTTATGCTTGACAACGGTCGCTCAGAGCGTCTCGGACGTTCCTATTGGCCGGTACTTAAGTGTATGCGGTGTGGTACGTGCATGAACACGTGNCCCGTATTCCGCCGTACATCAGGCATATCCTACGATGCCAACTATATGGGGCCGCTCGGTCTGGCACTCATGCCGTCCTATGATCTGCACCGCTATGCACGTCTGCCGTTCTCATGTACNCATTGTGGCTCATGTGGCGATGTATGCCCAGTCAAAGTGCCTCTCCCTGAATTGATTTTCTATTGGCGTCAGGTCGTTGTTGAAAACCAGCAGTCGCTTATTTCTCATGATCTTGAAGAAGGGNTTATGGGAGCCGCATTGCGCAATTCCACAAATCTCCAGCACGCGGAGAAACTTGGTTTATGGGCGTTGCGTCACACACCTTCGGCAATTGCCGAGAGTGGTATAAATCCCTGGGCTGAATGGCACAGTAATCCTGTTCCACCGGAACAAACGTTCCGTGAGTGGTACAAGGAGAATGCTTCACAAGATGATGAAAAAAATGATAAATGACATTCGTTATGACCCCCGAAAATAAATCGCTGACAGCTCGCGAACGCATCCTGGCACGTGTCCGAGCCAACCGTCCGAATTCTGTTGAGCACCCCGAAGTCCCGGTTTTTGCTATTGACGGTGATCCGCTGAAAAACTTTATCAGCCATGTCGAAGGTTTCGACGGAAGGGTGATTGATGTCGGCACCCGTGAGAGTGCGCTTTCATGGCTTCGTGAAAACGTGAAGCAGTCAGAATCATCACTTGTTTACAGTGCTACCGATGGATATGAGGGCAACATCATGCTTGATCGGTTGCCTTCTCCTGCCGATGCACATATTCTGCAGGCGTGTGTGGGCGACGGTATTTTGGGTATAGGTGAGACCGGGAGTGTACTGGTATCTCCTGAAACATTCGGCCGGATGGCGAACGGACTGTTTGCGATAGACCTTTATCTGCTCCTTGACCGTAGCAAGATCGTCCCCGGACTTCAGGATGCCTATGCGCAGATGGATCTATCCAAAGTTCAGTATTCGTCGCTATTCTCAGGACCGTCGGCTACTGCCGATATAGAGGCAGTCCACATCACCGGAGCTCAGGGACCCGTATCCCTTACCATCCTCCTCTACTGATTCTGATTCTTTGATCTGTCAGTCGTTGCAATATGTCACAAAAAGGCTATATTTGCAATATGAAGCTTATAGAGTTAAATCTTAAACGTATTTTTGACCTATGCAGGCAGCATAAGGTCAAAACACTTGCTGTCTTTGGTTCGGTTCTGACAGACCGTTTCAATGACAGCAGCGACATAGATTTGCTCGTTGATTTTGAGTCGGTNGATCATGATAAGTTCGACTATGTTTCCAATTATTTTGATTTGCAGCAGGCGTTTGAAGATCTTTTTGGCCGTCGGGTTGATCTTGTAGTCGGTAAGGGCTTGAGAAATAAATATTTCATCGACAATGTGAATCGCACTAAAAAAGTGGTCTATGGCNGATGAATATGTTTTGAAGCATCTGCAGGATGTGTTGGATGCAATACTTGAGCTTGAGAGTTTCTTTGTTGATTATCCGAGGCGTTTTGATGTATTTGAGANAGATCGCCTACGCATAGCTGCTGTTGAGCGTAAAACCGAAATCATGGGAGAAGCNTTGAATCGCATTCTTAAATATGATCCANCTTTTTCTTTACCTCATATCAAGGAAGTCATAAAGACNCGNAATCGCATCATTCACGGCTACGACAGTGTTGANNCAGAATTTTTGTGGGGATTGCTTTTACGTCACATTCCGGCATTGAAGTGCGATGTAGAGCAGATTTTGGCGGCAAGTACGCAAAATTAGTCAGCTGTTACACTATCGTCTTNCCGAAAGGAGTCAGGGCGAGCCATGCAAGTTTGAAGTGCTGACGTCCGAACGGAATACCGATTATTGTGATGCAGAATAATATACCGAGTCCGAGATGAGTCAGGCAAATTGTTAGACCTCCGAGGATTATCCACAACACATTCATGATCAGGTAAAGGCATCCGCCTGAATTGCCTGATTCAATTACCTTGTGCCCGAATGGCCATAGTGAGAGCATTCCGAGCTTCAATGTCTGTAGTCCGAAAGGGATTCCGATGATTGTCAGCATCATCAGTACGCTTGAGATGAGATACTCCAAGGCTGTAAGTATACCGCCGAACACAAGCCAGATTATATTACCTAAGAAATTCATTTTCGTAAAAAAATATCGAGTTTTTTATTTTAACGCAAAAATAATGCATTGGGTTACAATTATAATGTTAAATTTGCCTTTGCAACAAAAACATAACCAATATCACGAATGAAAATTTTTAGGAAAGTGGCTTTGTCGCTCATAGCTGTTTCTGCAAGTGCTTTTGCAGCAGAACGCACGACAGAGTTTGACCGTAGCTGGATTGCTGATCAGCACGTACTTGGAGTCAACAAGGAGCCTGGGCATGCAACATTTATCCCATATGCATCGAAATCCGATCTTATGGCTGACCCGAGGTATAAGACGGCATGGCTTAGTCCGCAGAAGGCCATGACGATCGATCTCAACGGCACGTGGAAGTTCAAGTGGGTACCCGGCACCCCCGAGGGACCCGGTGACAGTGAGTTCCAGGCTCCCAATCTCGATGACTCCGGATGGGACAATATCCGCGTTCCCATGAACTGGGAGATGCAACCCGGTTATAATCTTCCGACCTACAATAATACCGGTTATCCCTTTGTAAATGAACCTCCACGTGCAATGAGGGGATATGAGGAGCATGGTATAATTGATCATAATGCCACCGGATTCTACCGCCGCACATTCGATATTCCTCAGGACTGGAAGGACAAAAACATATTCATTCATTTCGATGGTGTTTACAGCTGTTGTGCTGTGTGGGTCAACGGAAAATTCGTGGGATATTCACAGGGAGCTAACAATGACGCTGAGTTTGATCTTACCGGTTTCGTGCATCCCGGAGAGAACCAGCTCTCAGTGCGTGTGTATCGCTGGTGCGATGGCTCTTATCTCGAGGGACAGGACATGTGGCGCATGAGCGGTATTCATCGTGATGTGTACCTTGTGGCTACACCGCGCACTTTTGTACGCGATCACTACATCACCACTACCGATCAGAGTGAAGATGCAACTTCTGGCACAATGAATGTGGCTCTGAAACTTGACAACCGTAAGGGCGAGACCTCTTCCAAGACTCTCCGTATGGAACTTGTTGATCCAGATGGAAAGGTG
>JAAVGC010000076.1 GCA_014800445.1 Bacteroidales bacterium
CAAAGACACTACAACAATAACAATGTTTAAGGTCAACGATAATTACTGCAAGCTTCCTGCGACTTATCTTTTCACGGAGATCGCACGTCGCGTCAACACTTTCCAGAAGGAAAATCCCGAAGCTAAAATCATACGCATGGGTATCGGCGATGTAACCCGCCCGATTATCCCGGCAGCCATCGATGCCCTGCACAATGCAGTGGACGATCAGGCTGATGCAACCACATTCCACGGCTATGGCCCTGAGCAGGGTTATGACTTCCTGCGCTCCTGCATCGCTGAAAACGATTACCACAAGCGTGGAATAAATGTTGATCTCAACGAGATATTTGTGAGCGACGGAGCAAAGAGCGATACCGGCAATATAGGCGACATCCTGTCGATAGACAACATTGTGGCTGTGACCGATCCGGTTTATCCCGTATATGTCGACACGAATGTCATGGCCGGACGTGCCGGGGAGTACGATGGTCAGAAGTGGAGCAATATCGTGTATATGCCATGCACGGCTGAAAACTCATTTGTGCCCGCACTGCCTGAGCGCCGTCCCGACGTGATCTATCTCTGCTATCCCAACAATCCCACCGGCACAACGCTTACCCGCGATCAGCTGAAAGTGTGGGTGGATTACGCCCGTGCCAACGGCTCGCTTATCCTCTTTGATTCGGCATACGAAGCCTATATCACCGAAGAAAACGTGCCCCACTCAATCTATGAGATAGAGGGNGCNCGAGAAGTNGCCATAGANTTCCGCAGCTTCTCGAAGACNGCCGGATTCACCGGNCTGCGNTGCGGATATGTGATTGTGCCCAAAGAGCTGAAAGGCGTTGATGCCAACGGTAAGGAAGTTTATCTGAATCCGCTGTGGAACCGCCGTCAGACGACAAAATTCAACGGTGCCTCCTATCTGGTGCAGCGCGGTGCGGCAGCTATCTACACATCGCGCGGACAGAAGCAGATAAGAGAAACCATCGACTACTACATGAAGAATGCCCGAATGCTTCTCGATGGTCTCAAGAGCATAGGTATTGAAGCCGTAGGCGGTGTTAATGCTCCATACGTATGGCTCAAGACCCCCGACGGACTGTCGTCGTGGGAATTCTTCGACCGTCTTCTCCACGATGCAAATGTAGTCGGCACTCCCGGCGTCGGCTTCGGCCCCTCGGGAGAAGGCTACTTCCGCCTTACAGCCTTCAGCAGTCACGAATCGACCTCGGAAGCTGTCGAGCGTCTGAAAGCACTAAAGATTTAATCTGCGAGGGCTGCCCGTCACCACGGCGCAGCCCTCTCTCATTTAGATATAGTACACAATAAAATCGAAAAGATCCAATCATTCATANATACCCCTATGTCAGATCTCAGATTCAAAGCNGTAGAGGAAGCCATGGCACACAAAGCCGTGCATGTCGACATCCCCGCCCAAAGGCCTGAAACCTATTATGGCTCACTTGTNTTCAATCGTCAGAAGATGTTTGAGTACCTTCCGAAGCAAACCTACGATGCTCTGGTGAAAGCCATCGACATGAAAGAGCCTCTTCCACGCGAGCTTGCCGACAGTGTTGCAGCAGGAATGAAGCGCTGGGCCATTGACAACGGTGCNCGTCACTACACCCACTGGTTTCACCCACTGACCGATGGCACTGCCGAAAAGCATGATGCCTTCATTGAGCATGACGGTAAAGGCGGCGTAGTCGAGGAATTCAATGGCAAACTTCTTGTTCAGCANGAGCCTGACGCTTCNAGTTTCCCCAACGGAGGCATACGCAATACCTTCGAGGCACGCGGCTACTCGGCATGGGACATCTCGTCGCCTGCATTNATTCTGGATCAGACCCTGTGNATCCCCACTATNTTCATATCGTACACCGGTGAGTCACTTGACTACAAGACTCCCCTGCTNCGCGCCCTCAACGCTGTGGACCGTGCAGGAACTAAAGTTGCACAACTTTTTGACCCTGAGGTAAAACATGTGTGCTCTTATCTGGGATGGGAACAGGAATATTTCCTCGTGGATGAAGCCCTGTTTGCAGCCCGCCCCGATCTGGTGCTCACCGGCCGCACGCTCATGGGACACGAGAGCGCAAAGAACCAGCAGCTTGAAGATCACTATTTCGGTTCTATCCCCAAACGCGTGGAGGCATTCATGCTCGATCTCGAGATAGANGCACACCGACTGGGCATCCCTGCCAAAACCCGTCACAACGAGGTGGCACCCAACCAGTTTGAACTTGCNCCGGTATTTGAGGANGCAAATCTTGCCAATGACCACAACCTGCTGCTCATGTCGCTGATGACCGAGGTGGGACGCCGCCACAACTTCCGNGTGCTTTTCCATGAAAAGCCTTTTGCAGGCATCAACGGTTCTGGCAAACACAATAACTGGAGTCTCGGCACCGATACAGGCACACTGCTTTTCGCCCCCGGCAAGACNCCAGCTGAGAATCTGCAATTTGTGACATTNGTAGCCAACACAATGGCTGCCGTACACCGCCACAACGGCCTTCTGAAGGCCTCTATTGCATCGGCTACCAACGCACACCGTCTCGGTGCAAATGAGGCTCCCCCAGCTATCATCTCNGTGTTTGCNGGACGTCAGCTTTCAGATCTGTTCACTCACATTGTCGACGGTGACGACACTCTTGATTTCGCCGGTAANGAGGGCGTGAAGATAGGNGTGCATCAGATTCCCGAGATCATGGTGGACAACACTGANCGCAACCGCACNTCGCCTTTTGCTTTCACNGGCAACCGCTTTGAGTTCCGTGCCGTNGGCTCGTCGGCCAACTGCGCCTCGGCTCTCATCGCTCTGAACGCTGCCGTGGCTGATCAACTTGAGACTTTCTATGNCAAAGTGCAGAANCGTCTGGCTGCNGGTGAGGATCTGAACCGCGCAATTCTCGCTGAGGTGCGCGAAATCCTCATTGAGTCACAGAACATACATTTCGACGGCAACGGCTACAGCGACGAATGGAAGGAGGAAGCCGCNCGTCGCGGACTTGACTGCGAGACAAGCGTTCCCAAGATCTTCGACGCATATCTGCGCCCTGAGAGTGTGGAGATGTTCTCACGCACCGGAGTATTCTCGTCGGTTGAGCTTGAAGCACGCAATGAGGTGAAATGGGAGATGTACACCAAGAAAGTGCAGATCGAGTCACGCGTACTCGGCGATCTCGCCCTGAATCATGTGCTCCCCGTAGCCACCCGCTATCAGTCGCTTCTGGTTGACAATCTCGTGAAGCTGCGTACGCTCTTCCCCGGCGAACAGGGCAAGCACATTTCGGCAGGTGATCTCGATTCTATCGAGCACATGGCTGAGCACATGACCGAGATACGTAACGAGGTGGAGAAGATGACTCAGGCCCGCAAGGAAGCCAACCGCATCAAGAGCGAGCGTGAGAAAGCCATCGCCTACCACGACAACGTTGTGCCGTGCATGGAGACGATACGCTATCACATAGACAAGCTTGAGCTTATGGTGGACAACGAGATGTGGCCACTCCCGAAATACAGGGAGCTCCTCTTCATACGTTGACGCATCCCCACCCCAGCAGAGTCTTACACAATAAGCAATAAAACAGAGAGGGTGCGTCAGTATAACATGGCGCACCCTCTCATCTCATATCAAGCACGATCTCGAAATCACATTACTGTGGCACAGATAAAACATGAATGCGGCGTGGCAATGGTGCGTCTGCGCAAGCCACTCGCCTATTACAAAGAAAAATACGGCACATATACCTACGGTCTCGACAAGCTGTATCTCCTCATGGAGAAGCAGCACAACCGCGGGCAGGAAGGAGCAGGAATAGGAGTAGTGAAGATGCACGCTACGCCGGGACACGAATATGTGTTCAGAGAGCGAGCTCTTGGTTCCGGTGCAATCTCAGAGATATTCTCAGCCGTGGGCGAGCGGTTGCGCAAAGAGCAACTCTCGACGCTCGAACCAGACTATGTCGAAAGTTACGTGCCTTTTATCGGCGAGATATATATGGGACACCTACGCTACAGCACTACAGGCAAGAGCGGAATTTCATACGTGCATCCGTTCCTGCGGCGCAACAACTGGCGTTCGCGCAATCTGCTTCTATGCGGCAATTTCAATTTGACCAACGTCGATGAGGTGTTCCGGTCAATCGTTGAGACAGGCCAACATCCACGCCTTTATTCCGACACGATCGTGCTGCTTGAACAATTGGGATACGCTCTTGACAAGGAGAACCATAACCAGTACCGGCGCTTCCGTGATTCATTGCCAAATCCTGAGCTCACAACTGCCATTGAGGATAACATCGACCTCTCGGCAGTGCTGAAGAGCGCGTCGCCCGACTGGGACGGCGGCTTTGTGATATGCGGCGCAACCGGCTCGGGCGACATGTTNGCGATGCGTGACCGCAACGGTATNCGTCCGGCCTACTACTATTATGATGACGAAGTNGTTGTGGTGACATCGGAACGACCTGTGATACAGACNGTGTTCAACGTACGCCGCAATCAGGTGAATGAGNTGANGCCAGGAAGCGCCATAACNGTGAAGAAAAACGGCGATATAGANATATTTGATGTGCTCGGAGAGGGAGAAAACAGCCGTTGCTCGTTTGAGCGCATCTACTTCTCACGCGGGAGCGACGCCGATATCTATCAGGAGCGCAAACGCCTCGGTCATCAGCTTATCCCTGACATACTCCGCGCCGTCGACAATGATCTTGAAAACACGGTAATATCCTTTATCCCNAATACCGCAGAAGTCGCTTTCATCGGGATGTGCGAGGAGCTTGAACGTGAACTCAACCGCCGCAAAGCCGAGGAGCTGCACAAGGCGCTCGGAGCAGGNACACTGTCGCATGAGGTTATCGACAGNATTCTCAGTCAAAAACTGCGGGTAGAGAAAGTTGCGATCAAAGATATAAAACTGCGCACGTTCATCGCCGAAGGCACGTCGCGNAACGATCTTGCCGCACACGTATANGATGTGACCTACGGATGCATCAAAAACGGAGTAGACAACCTTGTTGTNATCGATGACAGTATTGTGCGCGGCACCACACTGAAACAGTCGATCCTCTCGATGCTCGACCGCCTGCATCCACGCCGCATCNTNGTTGTCTCATCATCGCCTCAGGTGCGTTACCCCGACTGCTATGGAATCGACATGTCGCGAATGGGCGAATTCATNGCTTTCAGAGCCGCNGTAGCGTTGCTGAAGCANCGNGGTATGGGTGACACTCTTGATATNGTGTATCGCCGCTGCCTTGAAGANCTNGAGAAGCCTGCCACGGAGCAGATCAACTGCGTGAAAATGATNTANGAACCTTTCAGCGACGAGGAAATATCCGATAAGATTGCCGAGATGCTTAAACCNAATCATGCCGAGGCCGAAATAAAAATAGTATATCAGACTCTCGACGGATTGCACACGGCCATCCCAGGATACCCCGGCGACTGGTACTTCTCCGGCAACTACCCCACTCCAGGNGGTACACGNCTGGTAAACCGCGCCTATGTCAACTTCTACGAAGGCAATACCGACAAGCGTTAAAACACAGGGGCAATTATGTGGTCAGCTATTGGAAAAAGTATCTATTTCTATTAACTTTGCAATAAGTAAAACCAAACTGACATAAATTATCTCGCAATGGCAGATATGACAATACCCCAGGAAGAAAGTGCCGAAAAGAAGGGCCTTAATTTCGTAGAGCAGATTGTGGCCGATGACCTCGCAGCCGGCAAGAACGGCGGACGACTCAATACCCGTTTCCCGCCCGAACCCAATGGTTACCTGCACATCGGACACGCCAAAGCNATCTGCATGGATTTNGGTGTNGCTGAGAAATTNGGCGGTACCTGCAATCTGCGTTTCGATGACACCAACCCCGTCAAAGAAGATGTGGAGTATGTCGACTCCATTCGCGAGGATATTCACTGGCTCGGTTTCGACTGGGGCAACCGTGAATACTATGCTTCTGATTACTTCCCCAAGCTGTGGGATCTTGCCGTACGGCTGATCAAAGAAGGNAAAGCCTACGTCGATGACCAGACTTCGGAGCAGATNGCTCAACAGAAAGGCACTCCCACAACGCCCGGTCAGGATAGCCCTTACCGCAACCGCACTCCCGANGAAAATCTCGACCTGTTCGTGCGCATGAACAACGGTGAATTTGAGGAAGGTGCCCGCGTACTCCGTGCCAAAATCGACATGNCGTCGCCCAACATGCACTTCCGCGACCCCATCATGTACCGCATAATCAAGACTCCTCACCATCGCACCGGCACCACATGGAAAGTCTACCCCATGTATGACTTCGCCCATGGCCAGAGCGACTATTTCGAGGGAGTGACACACTCGATATGCACACTGGAGTTCGTGCCTCACCGCCCGCTCTACGAGTACTTTGTGAAGGAGCTTGCCGACGAGAGCTACTGCCCGCGTCAGATCGAGTTCAACCGCCTGAACCTCACCTACACCGTGATGAGCAAGCGCAAGNTGCTTCAGCTCGTCAAGGAGGGACTTGTCGATGGTTGGGATGATCCNCGCATGCCGACTATATCCGGTATGCGTCGCCGTGGTTTCACGCCTGCATCCATACGCAATTTCATCGACAAAATCGGTTATACCAAATACGAGGCTCTGAACTCCATCTCACTTCTTGAGCACGCTGTGCGTGAAGACCTCAACAATATCGCNACCCGAGGCATGGCTGTGATNAAACCTCTGAAGGTTGTCATCACCAACTATCCCNAGGGACAGACCGAGACCGTGGAGATGGAGAACAACCCTGAGAATCCTTCGGAGGGAACACACTCGATGCCATTCTCACGCGAGATCTACATTGAGCGTGACGATTTCATGGAGAATCCTCCCAAAAAGTTCTTCCGACTCTTCCCTGGTGGTGAAGTGCGTCTGAAGGGTGCCTACATCATCAAATGTGAGGAGGTTGTAAAGGATGCCGAGGGTAATATCACGGAGTTGCGGTGTACCTACGATCCCGATACACGCAGCGGTCTTCCCGGAAGTCAGCGCAAGGTCAAAGGCACCCTCCATTGGGTTGCTGCCGACACGGCTGTGGATGCGACAGTGAGAATGTACGACCGTCTTTTTGCCGTAGAGAATCCTGCTGCCGAGGAGGGCGACTTCCGCG
>JAAVGC010000077.1 GCA_014800445.1 Bacteroidales bacterium
CTCGATGAAATGCGCTCACGATACGGAGCGATATTGGGCGCGCTTTGCACGCTGAAAAATCAGGGGGACGCACGAGCCGTGCGTTCCCTACGCTCGATGAAGCAGCACTCCCGATCTGGAGCGATAATGGGCGCGCTTTGCACGCTGAAAATCAGGAGGACGCGCGGGGCCGTGCGTCCCTACTCTCGATGAAAGGCTCTCTCGATACGGAGTGATAATGGGCGTGCTTTGCACGCTGAAAATCAGGGGGACGCACGAGCCGTACGGTCCCTACGCTCGATAAAAGGCGCTCACGATACGGAGTGATAATGGGCGCGCTTTGCACGCTGAAAATCAGGAGGACGCACGAGCCGTGCTGTCCCTACGCTCGATGAAAGGCACTCTCGATACGGAGCGATAATGGGCGTGCTTTGCACGCTGAAAATCAGGAGGACGCACGGGCCGTGCGTCCCTACACTCGATGAAATGCGCTCACGATATTTATAAACGTAATCAAAAAAATATGTATTCACGCTTGCTTTCTTCTTTGATCTGTGTTGTGGCAATGGCATCGTGCTGTGGCGCCAGAGTCAGTGATGACAATATGGATCTTTCCGGGCTTGACTCGACGATGATAATTCTGGATAATATCATGGACCGTCGATCGATACGNGCTTATAAGGACAAGCCGGTGGAGAAGGACAGACTCCTGGCGGTGGCTAAGTGCGGCATAAANGCTCCGAGTGCGCTCAACGGACAGCCCTGGATGCTGCGAATCGTTGATAACAAGGATATAATCAACGGNGTGACCGANGCNTTTGTGAAGGCAAACCNGAAAGNNGCCAGCGAGGCTGGATTCAAAAACGCTTTCAGNAATGCTCCTGCTTTTATTGCGGTNCTGAGCCCGGAGGATGGTTCGGGTGTGTTTGATTGCGGGTTGCTCACAGAGAACATGCTCCTGTCGGCACGCGCTCTCGGTTTGGGAACCTGTGTGCTTGGCAGCACGACNCGATTCATGAACTCGGATGAGAACGCCCGTCCNTATCTCGAACGTCTTGACATTCCGGAAGGCTACCAACTGCTTATGATNGTGGCTATAGGCTATNCCGATGAATCGCCTGAGGCTAAACCGCGTAACGAGGATGTGATAAGCTTTGTGGAGTAATANATTNTTAATTNTCAGAATTTTAAATTGTTTNAATTTATAAATGGCCAAATTCGCAATTTATCTTCAGATAATTCGCTAAATTTGCAATCCAAGAACGAATAGAAAACCAATCAAAACTACAGATAATGAAAGCATTTGTATTCCCCGGTCAGGGCGCCCAGTTTGTGGGCATGGGCAAGGATCTCTATGACAACAATGAGGANGCNCGTGCAATGTTTGAGAAGGCCAATGAAATTCTTGGCTTCCGCATCACAGATCTGATGTTTGCAGGAACTGACGAGGATCTGCGCCAGACTAAGGTGACTCAGCCGGCTATTTTCCTTCACTCCGTGATTCTCGCAAAGTCGCTCGGTGACGAGTTCAAGCCTGACATGGTTGCCGGTCACTCGCTCGGTGAGTTCTCGGCTCTTGTTGCTGCCGGAGCTATGGCATTTGAGGATGGACTGCGGCTCGTGGCAGCTCGNGCNATGGCGATGCAGAAGGCTTGCGAACAGAATCCGTCGACAATGGCTGCCGTGCTCGCTCTCCCTGACGAGAAGGTAGAGGAAATATGTGCCGAGATACCTGGTGTGGTAGTGTGCGCAAATTACAATTGCCCCGGTCAGCTCGTGATATCGGGTGAGGTTCCCGCTATCGAGGCTGCCTGCGAGAAGCTTCTTGCNGCCGGTGCGAAGCGTGCGCTCAAACTCAAGGTGGGAGGTGGTTTCCACTCGCCGTGCATGGAGCCCGCCCGCGCAGANCTTGCAGAGGCTATCGCCGCAACTGATATCAAATCACCGATNTGCCCTGTNTACCAGAATGTGGATGCACTTCCTCATACAGATCCNGCCGAGATAAAGGCTAATCTTATCGCACAGCTGACGGCTCCCGTGCGTTGGACTCAGTCGGTGAAGAANATGATCGCTGACGGTGCTACTGAATTTGTAGAACTNGGCCCGGGCAAGGTGCTTCAGGGTCTTGTGATGAAGATCGACCGCTCTATGGCTGTCTCGGGACAGCAGTAAACTGTCGCGTCGTAACTGGAAAACACATAACATGACANTAATAAGACAATATATATCTAACCGCCTGCAGGTAATGGCCGCTGCCATTGCCTGCGGGCTTCTCTTTGTCGGCGCATCGTGCAGCAATGGTAATGACGTGCCGGAACCGCGNCGCACATCGGAACGTGCGATAGTGGTGTATATGGTTGCCTCAAACAGCNTGGGATCCTATGACTATGACGATTCNGATATANCNGAGATGCTTGCTGCCGCACAAGCAGGTGATCTGCTCGACGGTAGTCTGGTCATATATCACCAAAGCTACTCAGGCATGCCTGTGCTGAAGGAGGTAACTGCTACCGGACTTGACACNATAAAGATATATGACAACTCTTTGTCGTCGCTGTCGGTGGCACGGATGAAAGGGGTCATAAATGACGTGAAGGCGGCCATTCCGGCCAAGGACTACGGTATAATTCTGTGGAGCCACGGTAACGGCTGGCTCCGTGCCGGTGAAGGGCATACGGGCGAAACGCCTATAGGCCGCGCTTTTGGCCAGGAGGGTGGAATTGACGGNGTGACGCGCTACATGGATGTGGAGTCGCTCTCGGAAGCTTTAACCGGAACAGGACTTTCGTTTGCTTATTTTGACTGCTGCTATATGGGTGGCATCGAAGTGCTTTACGACATGCAGGTGGCGGTTCCGAAAATTGTTGCAAGTGTGGCTGAACTTCCTGCGGCNGGTATGCCTTATAATATTACACTCCCTTATCTCATGGCTTCCGGTAAGGCCGATCTTGAGGGGGCTGCAAGTGCGACATTTGATTTCTATAACTCCAAAGCNGGTCAGGACAGGACGTGCACAATGTCGGTCTATGACATGAGCGGGATGGGTGAGCTGACGGATGCGGTTAAAGAGCTGTATGCTATGCACCCAGTNACCCCAGCTAACTTCACACCGCAGAGGTTCATGACGGAGCGGAGATGCTACCACTATGACTTCAAGCATTATGTGGNGAATCTTGAACCGACTGATGACGGACAGCGTGAAGCTTTTGAGGNNGCGCGTGAGAAAGTNCTCGCCGCTATTGATCGTGTGGTGACCTACAGCCAGGCGACTCCCTACATTTGGGATAAACTCGCAGTGAAGTATCATTGCGGTATNTCGACCCANTTTCTGACCGATGAGGAGGACTCGACGACTCAGGGATACCAGGAAACGGCCTGGTGGCGTGATGTCGCGTCGCTGCTGTTTGAATAATACNGAGCAGGTGGCACCAACATGCCACCTGTTAATTTAATTGATATTACAAATATAAAAGACACACAGACCATGTTTCAACTGAATGCCGCCACAACTACCGAGGTCGCTGATACGNTNCAGACGACCGGNTCNGAAATTAAGCAGGGACTTTCTATGCTTACACCTGATACCGTGGGTGACTTTGTGAACAAGCTCGCATCGGGTACGGTNCAGCTTGTGATAAATGTGGCGATAGCTATCGCAGTGTTTTATGCCGGCCGNTTTATCATCAGGAAAATTCATGCCATTGTAGCGNGAATACTTCTTCGCCGACATGTGGAGGCTTCGCTGACTACGTTTGTGCTCTCGCTGATAAGGATCGTGCTTTATTTCCTGCTTATCGTGACGGTGATCGGCATTCTTGGTCTGGAAACGAGTTCGTTTATCGCGCTGTTTGCCTCGGCCGGTGTCGCAATCGGTATGGCTCTCAGCGGGACGTTGCAGAATTTTGCCGGCGGCGTGTTGATCCTGCTTCTGAAACCTTATAAAATAGGTGATTATATCGAGGCGCAGGGGTATGCGGGCACAGTAAAGGAGATTCAGATTTTCTCAACGCTCATCACTACGGCTGACAACAAGGTGATAATCATTCCAAACGGACCATTGTCGACTTCGTCGATCAATAACTGGAGCCGTGAGGGGTATCGTCGCGTAAGCTGGGATGTGGGTATCTCGTATGGTGACAGCGTGGAAAAAGCCAGAGCAGCAATACTTGAGATGTTTGCGGCAGATGAGCGTATCGAGAAAGGGCTTATCGTGAGCGATGAGATTGCCGAGGCACTTTCAAAGGAGCTTTCCAAGCCGCTTAAGAAAGAAGTAAAGGAAAATCTGAAGAAAATCGATGGCACTCCGGCGGTGCTCGTCTCGTCGCTCGGCGATTCGGCAGTGGTGCTTACAGTGAGAGCGTGGGTGCGCACGTCGCTATACTGGTCGGTATTTTATGAGTATAACGAACGATTCTATAATGAACTTCCGAAGGCTTCCGGCATTTCGTTCCCCTTCCCGCAGATGGATGTGCATATCAGTCAGGAGAAGTGATGTTGTCAGGGGTGGCGGCGGCCGGAGAGGGCGATCGCTACGAAGGTGATTATGCCGAGGAGGATGAGCAGGAGGGTCTGCATGCCGAGGACGAGGTTGGCGAATGCGGTGGCATTGATGCGGAATGTCTCGGCAGCGGTTTCGGTGGCAAAGGCAGGGGCGTAGATGGTGAGCCCGAATATCACGGCTATCTGCCAGGGGCCAATGCCNCCGTTGGATGGTATGCCCATTGCGATTGATGAAAGACAGAAGCAGACGAGTGGCGCTATTATGCCGTGGTTGTGCAGAATCTCAGTGGTGAATGGGAAGGCNTAGAATGCAACGTAGAGCTCGATGAAGTAGCACCCCCAGATCGCAACTGTGAGAAGAAGCCAGCGGAGACGCCCTTTCATGTGCGCAATAACGGCAAAACCTTGCCACAACTCGCGGATAGCTTTGCGGACTTTAAGTATGAAGGAATTTTTGGTGCGCATGGTAAAAAAGAGCCATGCGGCAATTATAGCAATTATAATTATTCCCCAAATCCATGGGGAGGTGACAAGGTGCATGATTCCCCGGTAGACCTCGGGATAGCGTGTGACGAATGCTATAAGGGCAGGGGCAGCTGCCAGGAACGTTATAAGTGATAGAGTGAGTACGGTAATGGTGTCGGTGAGACGGTCAGCTACCATCGAGCCAAACACGGTTGTGAAAGGGGCTTTCTGACGCGCGGCTATGTAGCCTGTGCGCCATATCTCACCCAAGCGTGGAAACACGAGATTGACGGCGTAGGTGCCGAAGATGCTAAGNACTATCCACTTCAAAGGTGGAAAAATGGAAAGGGCATTGAGTTGTATCTGCCAGCGCATGGCTCTGACAACATGTGAGAGGATGCTAATCGCCATCCCGAGACCTATCCACCAGAAGTTGCAGTCGCGACGGATCACCTCCATCATCGCGTTGAAATCGACACCGGTGAATAGTACATAGCAAAGCCCGACGGTGATTACCGTCGGGACCGCTATTTTCATTGCTTTTGTGAGAACCCGGCGTGTGCCGGTGTTACCTGTCATTTGTTTTATTTTTTACTTTTGGCAGTGGCTTTTGTGCGCGCAACAGGGACGGTCTTTTTGAGTACCATCGCCGAGCGCGCGGGTATGTAGAGTTTNAGCCACTCCTTGCCTGAGGGGGCATAGAGAGGATCGCGCTGCGTGAAGTGAGTGACTTTCTCATCGATGTTGCCGAATCCACCGAACTCGGGATTGTCGGATGACAGAATGATGTCGTACTGCCCCTTGGGTGCAAGAATACCGTAGTCAGAGAACGACTTGTCGGGGCTGAAGTTGAATACAAACACGAGATCGCCACGGCGGAATGCGAGAATCTGATCGTCGTCTTTCTCCCATAGCTTNTCGATGGGGAGCGCCTGGAAGTTGTGAACTTGCGACACGAGCTGGATCATGGCGTTGTCCCAGTCGTTGAGATAGCGATATTGGAGATCCTCACGGTCGACCAGGCTCCACTGACGGCGGGCATATTTGTGACTCCATCCGTTGCCTTCACGGGGGAAGTCGATCCACTCTGGGTGCCCGAACTCGTTGCCCATGAAGTTAAGGTAACCACCGTTGATGGTGGAAAGTGTGACGAGGCGAATCATTTTATGCAGGGCAATTCCCCGGGCTACAGTCATGTCGTTGTCGCCTTTGGTCATGTGCCAGTACATGTTGGAGTCGATGAGACGGAATATCACTGTTTTGTCACCGACAAGCGCCTGATCGTGGCTCTCGACGTAGGAGATTGTCTTCTCGTCGGAGCGGCGGTTGGTGAGTTCCCAAAATATGGAGGTCGGATGCCAGTCCTCGTCTTTTTTCTCTTTGAGTGTCTTGATCCAATAGTCGGGTATTCCCATCGCCATGCGGTAGTCGAAGCCGATGCCTCCGTCGGCAACGGGCACGGCGAGTCCCGGCATACCGCTCATCTCCTCGGCAATCGTAATCGCGTTGGGATTAATGGTGTGTATGAGCTTATTGGCAAGTGTGAGGTAGGTGATGGCATTAGTGTCCTGCGCACCGTTATAGTAGTCGGCATAGGAGCCAAATGCCTGCCCGAGTCCATGGTTGTAATATAGCATGGACGTGACGCCGTCGAAGCGGAATCCATCAAACTTAAATTCCTCGAGCCAATACTTGCAGTTGGAGAGGAGAAAGTGGAGGACTTCGTTTTTACCGTAGTCGAAGCATAGGGAGTCCCATGCGGGATGCTCGCGGCGTCCGTCGCCATAGAAGTAGAGATCGGGAGATCCGTCGAGACGTCCGAGTCCCTCGACTTCGTTTTTAACGGCGTGGGAATGAACGATGTCCATAATCACGGCTATGCCTAACTGATGGGCGCGGTCAATGAGACTGCGCAGCTCATCGGCGGTGCCGAAGCGTGACGAGGGTGCGAAGAAGCTCGATACATGGTAACCGAAAGATCCGTAGTAGGGATGTTCCTGAATTGCCATGATCTGGATGGCGTTGTAGCCGTCGGCAGCAATACGGGGAAGAATGAGATCNCGAAATTCGGTATAGGTGCCTATGGCTTCTTTTTCCTGTGCCATGCCTATGTGACACTCGTAAATGAGNAACGGACGTGTGTCGGGTACAAATTCTTCGGTTTCCCAGTTGTAGGGGATGCTGTCATCAACAACCTCGGCAGAGAAGATGTGGGTGACNGGATCCTGAACGACACGGGTGGCATAGGCAGGTATGCGCTCTCCTGATCCACCGTCCCAANGGACGAGCATNTTGTATTTCTGTCCCGGAAGGATGGCGGCATCGGGTAGGGAGATTTCCCACACACCGTTGTCGAGGCGGGATAGAGAGAAGCGGTCGTCCTCTTTCCAATCAGAGAAGTCACCTATAAGNTGGATAGATGTGGCGTTGGGCGCCCACTCGCGGAATATCCACCGGTGGGCGACCGGGTCGTGATGAAGNCCGAAGTATCGGTGGGCGTTGGCGAAGTCAGAGAGAGATCTCACGCCTTTGCGCGGACGTCCGCCAAGGAGGTCGATTTCCTTGTTGATCGCATCGAGATGACGTCCGTGGATTGCTTCGGCATAGGGCTGAAGCCAGGGGTCGTTCTTGATGAGCGCAAGCTGGCGGCGACGCGGGCGTGGTGTGTTTTTTTCAGTAGTCATAATTCAATCAGGAGTTGGATTTCTCACTCTCATCGGCAGCGAGGGGATTCCAGCCTTGTGCTTTCAGAGGAATCTCGTTGCCGTCGCGTGTAATCATGGCGCAACCAAGATCGGGGCGTGTGATGTGTCCGATCACGGCAACTCCCGGAACTTTAGTTATGCGCTCATGGTCATGTAGCGGAACGGTGAAAAGTAGCTCATAGTCTTCGCCTCCGTTAAGTGCCGCCGTGACAAGATTCATGCCGAGTTCTTCGGCCATGATTGCAGTCTGGTAATCAATGGGGATGCGATCCTCGTAAATGCGGCATCCTGTGCCTGAGGCCTTACAGATGTGCATGAGCTCTGAGGAAAGACCGTCGGAGACGTCCATCATTGCTGTGGGACGAATTCCAGCCTTTGCAAGTGCCTCGATAATGTCGCGCCGGGGCTCGGGCTTGAGCTGACGTTCGACGAGATACTCTTTGCCCGCAAAATCGGGCTGAAAATCTTTTTGTCCGGCAGAGGCAACCTTTTCTCGTTCAAGAAGCTGCAATCCCATATAGGCGGCTCCGAGGTCGCCGCTGACGCAAATAAGGTCGGTGTCGCGCGCTCCAGAGCGGTAAACGATATTCTCGGGTGCGGCATCGCCTATGGCGGTGACGCTGATGACGAGTCCCTGGCGGGATGAGGTGGTGTCACCTCCCACGAGGTCGACTCCATAGATCTCACACGCGAGGCGCATTCCTTGGTAAAGCTGCTCGATGTGCTCAACCGCAAAACGGCGTGAGATGCCGAGTGAAACGGTGATCTGACGGGGTGTGCCGTTCATGGCGTAGATGTCGCTGAGATTCACGGCTACGGCTTTGTAGCCGAGGTGTTTCAGCGGAACATAGGTGAGATCGAAATGTACGCCTTCAAGCAGCAGGTCAGTGGAAACAAGAACGTCGGTGTCACGATAACGCATCACGGCGCAATCATCGCCTACTCCCTTGAGTGTGTGCGGGTTTACCGGCTGCGCAGGGAGCGGAGCCGTGAGACGGTCAATGAGGCCAAATTCACCGAGCGAACTTATCTCAGTAAGTTTAGGAGTGTCCATAAAATGAAAAAGTTTCGGTGAAGAGTTATTGCAGTGCAACTAATGCTTTTATAAGCTGCATCATGCGTGGCTGTGCGTTCTGCGCGGCTATCTGCACTTCCTCGTGGGTGGGGACTTCGGTGATGTCTTTGCCGCCAAGGTCGGTTATCACGGAAACTCCGAATACTTCCATACCGGCATGGTTGGCAACAATAACTTCAGGAACAGTGGACATGCCCACGGCGTCGCCACCGATGATGCGGAAATACTCATATTCGGCAGGAGTCTCGAAGGTCGGTCCGGGAGTGCCGACGTAGACACCGCTCATGAGTCTCATTCCGTTGGCATCGGCATACTCGAACGCGGCTTTGCACAAGCGGGGACTGTAGGCGCGTGTCATCGCCGGGAAGCGCGGGCCGAGCTCGTTGTAGTTGCGTCCACGCAGCGGGTTCTCGGGGAAGAGGTTGATATGGTCAGTTATAACCATGATGTCGCCTACGCGAAATTCCTTGTTCATGCCTCCGGCCGCATTGCTGACGAAGAGGGTCTTTATGCCGAGAGCTTTAAAGACNCGCACCGGGAATGTGACCTGCTTCATGTCGTAGCCCTCGTAGTAGTGGAAGCGTCCCTGCATGGCGAGTACGGGTACGTGGCCGAGGCGTCCGAAAATGAGATTTCCGCTGTGTCCNTCAACAGTGGATACAGGGAAGTTCGGTATCTCGGTATAGGGGATGAATGTCTTATCCTCTATATGGTCAACGAGTGCACCAAGTCCGGTGCCAAGGATAATTGCAGTCTCGGGTATCGATGAAACACGCGAGCGAATATAAGTGGCGGTCTGATTTATTTTTTCAATCATATTCATTATGTTCATAAGATGAAATGAGTCTTATATAAAGGAACGCCTTTTAGACGCGTTATGTTGAGTGCTGCGAGAATTGCTGNGAATTGACAGCCTGAGTAATCAGNTTGTCGAGATCGTGGGCNAACGACTGTGAATGCCACTGATCCATCCTGACCCTGATGGGGATGTAGAATGTAACGGGTTTCAGTTCGGGTGGATAGTAGGGGTTGTTGGCGAGCCGCACGGCATCTTTCTCGGTCGTGACGACAAATTTCCTGCCTGATCCCGGAAGATGAGCGTAAAGGTCGTGTATCGTGTCGAGATCGCGTCGCTGGAAATTGTGATGATCAGGGAATGAACGAAGCTTAACCTTGGCTTTGTGGCGNCGGAGCCACTTTGCAAACGGGCGCGGATGAGCAATTCCGGCGAGTGCAAGGATCGCATCGTTTTCGTTGAGCCAGTTCATCCGAGGTAGCTCCGACATATTCACNTCATCGGGGAAGACGGGTGTGAGTTCGCCGTAGAGGTAGGATGAGAAATAGAGCTTCTGAAACGCNATAAGCTGCAAGTTCTCCTTGAAAAGACGATATTCAAGCGGCCTGATATCGGGCGGACATTTTGTGACGATGACCATGTCGGCACGATAAATGGCTGAAAATGGCTCACGAAGGCGTCCGAGTGGCAATAGCTTATCGCCAAATGCAGGGCGGTTGAACTCAGTAAGTACAATCGATACCGTGGGCTTGACATAGCGGTGCTGAAAAGCGTCGTCAAGCACGATGAGATTGATAGTGGGGTCAAGGGACAGTAGTTTCTCAATGCCTTTTGTGCGACTCTCGCATACGGCAACGGGTACCTGTCCGCCGAATTTGTGGTAGATCTGGTANGGCTCNTCGCCTATGTCGAGTGGCGATGAACGCCTTGACGCCAGAACAAAGCCTGATGTGTTGCGCTTGTATCCGCGTGATACTACCGCAACCTTGTACTTGTGCCGCATTATTTCGACAACAAATTCAGTGTGAGGCGTTTTTCCTGTGCCTCCAACTGCAATGTTGCCAACAACGATAATGGGAACATTGAACGTCTGCTGCTTCAGAACTCCCCATTTAAACAGCTGGTTGCGCGTAGCAGCCACAGCTCCGTAGACCCATGAGATGGGTCGGAGTGCCAGATTTGCTACGAGCGGATTAACAGCCATGGGGTNAATATAAGTTGTTACTGGATTTCTATNACNGGTGATATTGCCTGAACACCTNTGAGCGATGACAGACGNTTGATTTCAGAGTAGAGCTCGAAAGCTTCCTTGCCCATAACTGAGCGGCGCACAGATGTNTCGAGATCGCGTGANGCTGCAATGAGGATNCTCCAGATATTGGGTTTGTTGTCGGGGTATTCAACCAAAGTATAGGATGATAGTCCGGCAGCCTCGGCTACGGCCTCTACAGCCTGATCGAGAGTGCCGAGCTCGTCGACAAGCCCAATCTCAAGTGCGGTGGCTCCGTCCCACACACGTCCCTCGGCAATCGCTTTGATCGAGTCGACGGGCATGTCGCGCCCCTGGGCGCATCGGCTGACAAATGTCTCATATCCCCGGTTGACCATGTTCTGCATGGAAGCGAGTTCGAAGGGTGAGAGTGGCTTTGCCACGTCGGGGAACGCCCCGAATGAATTTGTGGATACGGTGCTCTGCGTTATGCCGAGGTGATCAGTCAGGAGTCCGTGGAAGTTGGGAATCAGTCCATAGATGCCGATTGATCCAGTGAGAGTGACAGGTGAAGCAAAAATACGGTCGGCTCCCGATGAGATGTAATAACCTCCGGAAGCGGCGTAGTCGCCCATTGAAACGTAGAGGGGCTTACCTGCTTTCTTGAACTGCTCGAGTGCTTCCCATATCTGTTCGGAAGCAAATGCCGATCCACCGGGTGAGTTTACACGGAGCACCATGGCCGCCACCTCTTTGTTTTCGGCGAGGTCGAGTATCTGGGGGACAAGTCGGTCAGATGTTATGCCGGAAGAACCGGATTCGGCTATTGTGCCTTCGGCATAGAGGACNGCTATTTCCTTGCCATTGCGGGTGCGGTACAGCTTGTTGAGCGGGGAATCGGCATCGGCATAACGCTCTACCGGTACAATGGGTAGATCCTTGCTGTGGGAAATGCCCAGCCGATCTTTGATAATCTCTTCGGCCTGATGGCGATAGAGAAGGGAGTCGACTATGTTGCGGTCGACGAGGGTGGATGGTGCCTGTGTGAGAAGCATACTGTCGGCCCACTCATTGACGGCCTCCTTGCCTGTGTCACGGCATCCTGCGATATGCTCCACCACCTTATCCCACATGGCATCGAGCAGTGCCTGCATCTGAAGGCGGTTGGCATCGGAAATGGATGTGAGGATGTAGGGCTCGACGGCACTCTTGAAAGTGCCTACCTTCACAACCTGCATCTCTACTCCGAGTTTGTCGAGGAGTCCTTTGTAGAATGTAATGTTTGATGCGAGCCCATGAATGTCGACCATGCCCTCGGGGTTGAGGTAGAGCTCCGAGGCTCCTGAGGCGACAAGGTAGGATGCCTGGGAAATGTTGTCGCCATAAGCAATTACCCATTTACCGGAGTTTTTGCGGAAGTCGTCGATTGCAGTCGCAAGAGTGTAGACGGATGCGAGTCCGCCAGAAAGTGGGCCTGCATCGATGTAGATGCCTTCTATCTTGTCATCGTCGGCCGCCTGCCTGATGGCATTCAATGTTGGCTGAAGGAGTGTTGCCTCTTCCTCGATACCGTAGATGACGGATTGCATGTCGGGGTTGGAGGGGCGCTCAGCGAGGGTTGTGGCAAGGTTGATATACAAGACACTGCCGTCGGCAGGGGTGCCATTTTCTTTACCGGAACTTCCGATAGAAACAATGGCTCCGACAAAAAGCAGTGCAATGATGCATAACAGCGGGACTGAAATCCATATCGCTGCCAAAGCAGCCAGCATTGAAGTGAAAAAGCGTTTCATCATAACGTAATGAACCGACTAATTACAGATGTTCTTAAAACGTAGTTATACCGAATGCACAAATATAGTCTAAAAAGAGAAACTGAGGGGAAGGTAATGTGATAAAAATGCACCGTGAGGGTGATAGATGTGTTAAAATTGTTAAAAGTGGATATGATGCGACCGGTGTCCGAGGCTTTGTAAAGTCATTAGAAATATGTAAATTTGCAGAAAACAGAACCTCCAGATGGGACGATTACTGGCTATAGACTACGGACGTAAACGCTGCGGAATTGCAGTGACCGATGCGTCGCGCATAGTGGCGACCGGTGTAGCTACTATCCCCACTTCGACATTGACCGATTTCCTGCGGGGGTATTTCTCGCGTGAGCAGGTTGATATTGTGGTCGTGGGAGAACCTAAGGATATGCATGGCGACCCGTCGGAGTCGATGCGTTACATCACGCCGGGAATCAACCGACTCCGTCAGGCGTTTCCCGACATGGAATTTGTGTTTTTTGATGAACGTTTCACGTCGGCACTTGCTCACCGCGCCATGATAGACGGCGGAATGAGGAAGTCGCGCCGCCAGGTGAAAGGTGAGGCCGATGTGATGGCCGCAACAATAATATTAAATGATTTTCTGGAGAGTCAGGCCTACCGCATGACACTACAGAAGTGAGCATAAGACAACGTTAACTGGAATATGAAATTACCGATATATCTTTACGGGCATCCTGTGCTCAGAAAGGAATGTGAGGAGATCGAGGAGGGTTATCCCGGTCTCAAGGAGCTTGTCGCCGACATGTATGAAACAATGGCGGCTTCGGAGGGCGTGGGACTTGCNGCTCCGCAGATAGGCAAAAACATAAGGCTTGTGGTGATCGACGCGGATGTGCTCGGCGATGACTTCCCGGAATGTGCCGGCCGCAGGCTGACGCTGATAAACCCTGAGATAGATATTCTCGACGGGGAGAAGATCAGCCGCAGCGAGGGTTGCCTCAGCGTGCCGGGTCTNTCGGAGAATGTGTCGCGCGTGGAGCACATCAGACTCAACTGGCTCGACGAGGATTTTGTGGAGCATGAGGAGGAGATNAGCGGCTTCCTTGCACGCATAGTGCAACATGAGCTTGATCATCTTGACGGTCATCTATACATCGACCATATCTCTCCGATAAGGAAACAGCTCATACGCTCAAAGCTCCGCAATATAACCGACGGACGCACCCGNTGTGACTATCCAACCAAGTGTGCACCCAAAAAATAACGAAGTAAATAGAACTCATGGCTGACGATAAAAAGATAATTTTCTCAATGGTGGGTGTGAGCAAGACTTACCCGCCTCAGAAACAGGTTCTGAAAAATATATATCTGTCGTTTTTCTACGGAGCCAAAATCGGCATAATCGGTCTGAACGGTTCAGGTAAATCATCGCTCCTGAAGATCATAGCCGGTATTGACAAGAGCTATCAAGGTGAAGTGGTTTTCTCACCGGGCTATTCAGTGGGTTATCTTGAACAGGAACCTCAGCTTGATCCGGATAAGACGGTGGTGGAGGTTGTGCGCGAAGGTGTGCAGCCTATCATGGATATGCTCAAAGAGTTTGACGAGGTAAATGCAGCCTTCGGTGATCCNGATGTGCTTGAGGATCCCGATAAGATGGATGCTCTGATTACACGCCAGGCTGAACTTCAGGACAAACTCGATGCTGCCGANGCATGGAACATCGACAGNAAGCTGGAGCGCGCTATGGATGCTCTCCAGTGTCCGCCTGATGACCAAAAGATCTCGACTCTCTCGGGTGGCGAACGCCGNCGCGTGGCTCTGTGCCGCCTGCTGCTACAGCAACCAGACGTGCTCCTGCTTGACGAGCCTACCAACCANCTTGACGCAGAGAGCATCGANTGGCTTGAACAACATCTGCAGCAGTATCCCGGCACGGTAATCGCGATCACTCATGACCGTTACTTCCTGGATCATGTTGCAGGCTGGATTCTTGAGCTTGACCGTGGCGAGGGTATACCCTGGAAGGGCAATTATTCTTCATGGCTNGACCAGAAGACCAAACGCATGGCTCAGGAGGAGAAGCAGGCTTCGAAACGACGCAAGACTCTTGAGCGCGAGCTCGAATGGGTGAGNATGGCTCCCAAAGCACGTCAGGCAAANGGTAAGGCCCGTCTGAACAGCTACGANAAACTTCTCAACGAAGACCAGAAGCAGAGGGAGGANCGTCTTGAAATATTTATNCCCAANGGACCNCGTCTGGGCAACAAGGTGATAGAAGGAAAGGGTCTGGCGAAGGCATACGGCAAGAAACAGCTCTTCAAGGATCTTGACTTCACGCTTCCTCCAGCCGGTATAGTGGGCGTTATCGGTCCGAACGGAGCAGGAAAGACNACGCTTTTCAGGCTGATTATGGGGCAAGAGACTCCAGATGCCGGTACATTTGACGTGGGCGAGACAGTAAAGGTGGCCTACGTGGATCAGCGTCACCATGATCTATTGCCGGAAAAGAGTGTGTATGAAGTGATTTCACAGGGAGTGGAGTCATTCAGAATGGGTGGACGCGATGTGAACGCNCGCGCCTATCTGTCGAAGTTTAATTTCACGGGTGCCGATCAGGAGAAGAAGATCGGTGTGCTCTCGGGTGGCGAACGCAACCGTCTGCACCTTGCCATGGCTCTTAAAGAGGAGGGTAATGTGATACTTCTCGACGAGCCGACGAATGATATAGACGTGAACACACTCCGCGCGCTCGAGGAGGGTCTGGAGGACTTTGCAGGGTGTGCGGTTGTGGTGAGCCACGACCGCTGGTTCCTTGACNGAATCTGCACACACATTCTTTCGTTTGAAGGAGATGGTGAGGTGGTATTCTATCAGGGCAGCTACTCGGATTACGAGGAGTGGAAGAAGGCCCGCAACGGAGGCAANGANCTGCCGCGCCGCCGTTACCGCAAACTGATGGAGTAATGATTGCTATTCAGTCATAGTCATGTTCAGGGGCGTGCTTTCGCGCGCCCCTGCTAATTATTAAATCTCTCTTACTNCTGATGAAAAGAATACTGACAGTTGCACTTNTGGTTGCATGGTGTGTGGTTGCCGGAATGGCACAAGGGAATGTNGCGCTTGCCGAGCGGGCATCGCAGTTCTATTCAAGAGGAGAGTGGGCAAGTTCCTGCGCCGCCTATACAACTCTCGCAAGGGAACAGCCGAAGATGACAGAATANTGGGTGCGCGGAATCGTGTCGGCACTGCTAAAGGGTGACGGCCAACTGGCACGGGAGGAGATGCTTAACAGTGTNGATAATCATGTGCCAATAGATTCAGTNTTCGATGGNATCTTTAATGAAACTATAGCGCAGGGGAAATGTGACATGTATGAGCATTTCCTGCTTGACATGAAAAACACGGAAANGTGGATGGGGCGTGTGATCAACCGNTGTCTGCTGAAATACTATGTGTTCAGGGACGATGCGGAAAAGATCGTGAGTACGGCGAACGTGCTTCTCGCAACGACTCCCGACAATATGCTTTTTCTTCCTTCCCTTGCCTACGGACAACTTCTTAGCGGGGACATGGAGGGGATGNCTGCTACAAACAGACATATACTTGAATTGGANTCAAGCAATGTCGAGGCTCTGCTATATCTNGCCAATTATTATTACAGCCAGTGGAAGCAAGGAAATGCCGAAGCCAAGGATGCTGCACTGAAATATGTGAGTCAGGTGGAGCGCATCAGCAAGACCCCGCAGATAGAGCGGATGCTTGCCGAGCTGATGAGATGAGTAGCGTGATACGCTTACTACATGGTGATGGATACGGTAATNCCTTTGGTGAAGCCTCCAGTNGGTGATGCGGCGAGCATCGGGGAGAAGGACATGGACATTTCATTTGTTGACAGGTCGCGACGNCTTGCAGAACCGTGGGCACGGTTGCCACGGATGTAACCGAGCGCTTCGTTTAGCGGATCGGCTATGAAGGCTACCACATAACCGAGAGGACGTGAGCCAAGGAGATAATAATCGTGGCTNACNATGTGTCGCTTCAAGATATAGAATGTCTCACCGAGAATCATACCGCCAAGCGGGGTGATGATAAGATCTTGAGTCGAGGGAATCTCGTTGAATGCTTCAATACCGTACTCCCAGAAAATGGTGGATATAAATGCTGAGTAGGCCCATGACTGCCAGACGTTGTAGCCCTGGCTGCGTGCTGACATGTAGTAAGCNGCTCCGGCGTAGGGGTGCAGTACCTGATTGAAGATGGATTTGTCTTTGTCCCATGTCGGGCCTGCCTTGACGTGGTTCCACCAACGCTTGAATGGGTTGGTATGNGCGATTTCAGATTTGTTCCATGCCGTGGCATCCTCGGGNAGGACCTGNAGTATGCCGAGCATTGTGATTCCTCCTCCGAAGAGGACTCCGGTGTTTGCCAGCAGACGCCCCTTGTTGGGTACGCTACGTGTCCATGAATAGGGAAGGTCGTAAATGCAGGGAATGAATTTGCGTGTTTTTATTTCCGGTGTCTCCAAAACGATTTGCTGTACCGAAATTGTGTCGGGACGGACNTCAATGAGTACNGGGTCGGGAGTTGTGGTGTCGGGTTGCGGCATTCCCACCGACGAGGAAATTGCGAGTAGAAGTGAGCAAAGGAATGTCATGTGATGAATTTTTAATAGTGTGTTTTCATAAAAAAGAACAACCGCCACAACGATTGTGTTGCGGTGGTTGTGATATTTCGGACAATTAAATCGTCAACTGAACCAATAAAGCTGACCGAGGGGTGCCTCCTTGGCAGGGTCGACGTAGGTGTCGAATGTCTCGGGGTTGACCTCGATCTGAGGCATGTTGCCGTTGAGTACCATGTCGGCTTTTCCGAGCTGGCGCATACCGTGGACGGGATAGATGGTGTTCTTGAGGCCAAATTACTGTTCAGGATTTCTGAACAATAATTCCGTCGCGCATAATCAATTGATGTGCATCGAGTTTCTGACGGATGATTGCTATGGCTTGTGTGTGGCTTGACGGAGGAAGCTGCGAGAGAATGTAATCAAGGGTGTGTCCGCTGCCAGTGGTGAGGTAATCTATTGTGACAGATAAGGGTATGATGGGTGTAACGCTTTTTTTACTGCGACAGACGTCGCACCTGCCGCATGGAGCCGGTGCTTCCTCGCCAAAATACCGCAAAAGGGTGACCGAACGACAGGCAGAGTCATTCCCTGCAAATTCTTTGACAGCTTTAATGCGTGCTTCCATGCGTTCGCGCCTATCTTCGTAGACAAGGCGCGGAATGAGGATGCGTGATGCTTCTTCGCGGGCAGTGGTCCACAAGAGCCATGGTGTGGACCGGCGTGGAATGAATGATATAATATGGGCTGCCGAAAGGCGTAGGAGCGCTTCGTAGACTGTGCGCAGCGTGAGGTCGAGGGTGTGGGCAAGCAATTCCTCGTTGACCGGTGTGTAGTCGGCAAAAATGCCGGTGTAGGTGCGGAAAACGGCGTTCAAAACTTTCTCGGCCTCCGGGTCAATGTGTGTTGAATAGATTTCATCCTTGCCGATGAGCATGAGGATCTGTGCGGATGAGCGCCGATCTTCGTTGAACTCGATAATTCCTGCCTGTGTGAGAATGTCGAGTGCGTTGCGGGTGGGGACAGGCGGTAGAGAGAATCGTTTGCAGAAAAGGTTGAAATTGAAATCGTAGAGGCGGTTCCACCCATCGCCCACAGCTACCTGGAGAAAGACACCTGCCAAGGAATAGATGTGGCGTATGAATTCTTTGTCGGGGAAAGACTCGGATACCCGTCGCGACAGTGTGGCTTTATCGGTAGGAGAAACAAGTGCAACGGCGAACGAAGGGTTGCCGTCGCGTCCGGCTCGACCGGCTTCCTGATAGTATTCTTCAAGTGATGACGGGAGGTCGTAATGAATGACCACGCGAACATCGGGCTTGTCGATGCCCATGCCGAAGGCGTTGGTGGCCACCATGATGCGTGTTTCTCCGGATTTCCACTTGTTTTGGCGCAGGTTTTTTTCTTCCGGTTGGAGTCCGGCATGATAATAGTCGGCAGAC
>JAAVGC010000078.1 GCA_014800445.1 Bacteroidales bacterium
GAGAGAGGCATGGACAACTGGTTGAGCATAACCAACCATATCAGAAAGCAGATTAAGAATAATGATTTTGAAGACCTGTATGACTGCTCACTGACCGTAGAACAGAACATAACTGAGTTTAAGAAATTTGGAGTAAAGACAACACCAAGAACTCTTAAAACATGGCTGAATGATAATGGAGTCCCCTATCTCACAGACAAGGTGGTAAGGGATAGGCTGGTCATAAAACTATATGAGGAGGATATGAGCAGAAGCAGCAGGGAGCTTGAGAGGCTATGTAAAGAACATGACGTAGAAGTCAATTACAGAACTATCCAGAGGATATTGAATAAACATAATAGAGACAATGAATAATTATCGTTGTATTTCTCACTCTAATCAAAATAAAAAACAGTAGATTGGATTCGCACCCGTTCTACTGTTTTTATATCAGAATGTCTATTTGTTAGAACTCCCAGCTGACTTCTTCCATTGGGTCGGTAGCAGCTTCCATTAAGTCGGGTGATATACCACCGTTAACAATTGCATCACTCAAAGAGAATTCAAGAGTATGCATCTTCATTCGCTTGAATGGAAATCTTTGCCCCCAGTTTGACCAAAGTGTTATTTCCTCGTCCTTTGGAGTATTATAAATAATTGTCATATAATCAACGAATTTATAATTTTCAGCAAATTCACCTGCATTCTCATATTCGAACATACAAAATATATTGGTATCAATAGGATATTCAAGTAAATATTCCATTGTCGCAGATCCTGATGCATTCCCCTGCAAGGTGAGAAATCTGCTATCTCTATCCATTATAGACTTATATATTATTTCTCCTTCTTTAAAGTCCGTTACGTTAATTTTTACGCCATATTGCCATCGGTATAATTCGATAGGAATTTTCTGATTATTTTCAGTAGGCTTAAAGTTCCTATATGACCCCATATACCTAAGGACCTCGTTAATTGTATTATATCCATCAAGACTTTCTGTCACACCTTTTGCCTGAGAGGATGCAGCCACAAATCCAATATTACTATAATTTACATTCTTATATACTACTGTATTTAATTCAGGTGTAAGCTCAGGTTCCTTAGTCAGAATAAATGGCGCCCCCCATTTATCTCCAACTTTTTCTATTACATTCTTTCCATTTGGAACATAGGTCATAACAAAATGATAATACTGGTTCTTTGCCAACTTTAACGATATGAGAGTGGGATCATCAAAAAGGGCAAGGGCAGTCTGAACTTCGTTGCTGTGTTTTGTTATCTCACTATTTGACTGATATACTACAACTGCATAAAGGTCATCATTTGATGCCCTTGACATAGGTGATACCTCCCATTCGAGAGAAGTAGGGGCGAATGATACCATTACAGAATCACTGTCCAATACTTCATTGCCTTCATTCGGGGTTTCGGGAACAACTGGTTCTGGTTCATCTGCTGCTCCCTGTGAGCAAGCTGCCGGGATAAGCGCAAGGGCACATAAAAGAAACAATCCTTTGAAGCAGCCAATAACTTTTTCTATCATAAACTGACTTGTTAGTTTTGTATCCGCGTGATACCCTGATACGGACAAGAACTAAACTAAAAACGTGGGTACCTTACCATTGCTCGTCCCACCAATTGAGGCTCTGGCATGTGCCCATCTTCATAGGAAGAGCAATGTGCAGAGCCCACGTATATATGCAGATATATACCAACAATATACCATGCTTTTTTCAGCACAGACTATTGGAAGAATATATTACATACCCATGAACATCTACCATTGCCGCTGCCTTGATGAAGATTTGAAACTGCCAGATTTCAATTGGTCAAGAACAGAAACGTTGATAAACGTTTTCTCAAATGTAATACATCCCACCCGCATCACCCTCTCTTGGACTCTGCAAGTGTTATGTATTACAAAGTTAGGTATAATTTATCAGATAGAGCAAATACAATCTAAAAAACTGAATACATTTCTGCATCAGATTTCAATCTTATTTTACTTACTAATATTAACGAACTGAATATCTGACGGACGCATTATTTTTCTACAAAAGCCTAATTGCCAAGCTGCTCCCTACCTACCTCACTAACCTTAAATGTATTAAAATAATCTTTATGGATAAAAATGATACCACTATCCTTCATACTATCCTTCCAGCAATTTCATCACATAAACCAATGTGCATAAGCGGTTTACTCTCCTTGTTAAAAACTTCAACGAGGACGAATACTAATTACCGGTTGGGTTATAAAACGGTCCGAGCGATAAAAGGCGATTGGCAAGTTTTGTTACATTTTGCCAGTCGCCTTTTATATTAACTTTTTAGATAGTGTATGGATCAGAATAATCAGATAATTATATATCAGAGCGAGAGTGGNGANACCCGNANAGTGGTGTTTTAGCGTCGTTTATTGTCAAATTCACTTGCCTAATTTTGCTATATGTAAGAAGTGATGTGGACTTATTACANAAAGAACTATTCAATTGATTGATACGTTATNGTGATAAACACATTACTATGACACGAAAAGAACTCACTGACATTATAGCCACAAAAGTGGACGATGTCATCAAGAATCCCGGCCGTTGGGGTGATGACCCTCAGATAAGTATTATCCCTACAACACTGTTAGTTAATATCGAACTACACAAAGACGCAGAAAGCGTAATTGAGTATAATGACTATGCCATCGAAGAGGATGCAGTGGAAGATGGAGATTACGCTGAAGATGCCGCNGATTTTCAATCGGCCTCCAATGCTGATCTGTACCCGATCGGNACGTTGATTGATTATGTCAACAAGAAACCTGATTTACAAAAAATCNGTAAGCTCGTGGAAAAATACATTCCTCAGCGTGAGGAAAACCTTTACGCAGAGTAAGGAANTGAATTTCGCCCAAAAGNTTTTAGGAATATTACACTGAATTATGGATAAGAACGANAGTAAAGAGATAGCNGCAAGNTTTGAGGAGAANGTGCGTAAAGACTTGATCGAGTTCTTGCAGAAGAAGGAAGCGCTGGATAGTCATGTGCCCGAATGCCCGGACGTTGAAGAAAAATGGGGTGAGATTGCCCGCAGTTATATCCCCGACGGTGCGCGCGAATTTCAAAATTACCCTGTGGTTTCGCTCGGATGGATGATGCTTATAGGGATGACAATGTCATTTTACTGGGACACGGACTGGGAGAAATACAAGGACAAGAAAAACATCTATGAGGAAGTACGTGACAAGCGCGGGTATGACGACATGGATGACGCGGTGGTGCTCGATATTCTCGGTTATCGCGATGAGGCAGCCGAAAAAATTACCGAACTGGTGGCTGAATGCGCATCACGCGTCTTCTCACTTCTGAACCACGAGCATGTTGAGCCGGGCACCGAGGCAGCTCTTGGATGCTACATTGCTGCCCTGCATCAGTTGTATCTTGCCGGAATGGCTATGGAGCTTAACGCGCTCGGATATCACATGACACCGCTACAGAACGCCTGACCAACGGCAACTTGTTTAGCGTTTAAAAAGGTTAGCGGCGGGGGGTGAAGAAAGTGCGCATTAGGGTGGCGGCCTCATCGGCCATGAGCCCGGATTGAATGACAGCTTTGGGATGAAAGGGGGTACGTCCGTCGCGAATGATGGAAGCATATCCTCTTTTTGCATCTGAAGCGCCGTAGACGACGCGGGTGACCTGTGCCCATCCAATTGCTCCGGCGCACATGCAGCATGGCTCTACGGTCACGTAAAGCGTAGAATCAGGCAAGTATTTTCCTCCGGTGGCCTGCGTGGCTGCTGTTAGGGCTATCATCTCGGCGTGTGCGGTGACGTCGTGGAGCTTTTCGGTCATATTATGGCCACGCCCTATGATGCGTCCACCGCTCACCACAACTGCTCCGATAGGCACTTCGCCTTCTTCTCCGGCACGACGCGCCTCTATGAGTGCCTGCGCCATAAAACGTCGATCGTCGTCACTCCACATCGCCAAACAGTTTTTTCATTTCCAGAAAACGCTCAAGTGGTGCCTGACCGAAGCGGCTCATCTCTTTCTCGACCTGCTCAATGGACTTGCATTGCATGTCGCCTGATTTTGAATAGAATTTATCGGCGTAACATATAAGTTTCTCAAGCATGGTGCGTGGCATTGTGTCGCGATCAGAAGGAATCGGGAGATGTGCGGCCGCTATCTCGTCAGGGGTAAGACCACTGCCTGTGTGCGACTCCGCTACCCGTGCCAGACGCTCATCGGCTCCCTCCACGCGCAGAAGATCGGCTCCTGCGACGCCATGAAGAATGTAGGGCATGTCGCCATGGCAATGTATGGACGGTGCGTGAGTGAGAAAAATGCCGATGTCATGAAGCATCGCAGCATCTTCCACGAGTTGCGGTTCAAGTCTGAGGTCACACCGCACGTTGATGTCAAGTGCCAGACGAGCCACGCTTCCGCAATGACGTAAATAGATATCCCGCAGGGGTGACCCTGCGGGATAATGACGGTCTATGATTTCGTATGCGTTCACTCCACAATGGTGTTCCAGCCATGAATGTCGTCGGCCTCACCAAGCTGAATGGCGCGGAGACGGTTGTATAGNTCTGTGGTTATGCGTCCGGGCTGGTGGTCGGGAGCGACAATGTACTTTGTGTCATTGTCAAGATCNTGGATCTCCGCCACGGGAGATGCAACGGCCGCTGTGCCGCAAGCTGCAGCTTCGTCAATCTCGGCAAGCTCCTCAACGGGNATATGACGTTCCTCGACTTCAAGTCCCATGTCACGAGCAAGCTGCATCAGGCTCNTATTGGTGATGGANGGAAGAATCGAATCAGATGCAGGAGTTATGTATTTATTCCCCTTTATAGCAAAGAAGTTGGCAGGACCGCACTCATCAACATACTTCTTCTCGCGCGGATCGAGATAAAGAACTGCAGAATAACCNANTTCATGNGCCTTTTCGCCTGCAGATAGACTGGCCGCATAGTTTCCACCTACTTTCCAGCGNCCGGTACCCTTAGGAGCCACACGGTCAAACTCACGCATAATGCAGATATTGGTAGGCTTGAAGCCCTCCTTGAAGTATGGCCCTACAGGTGTAACTAAAATCACAAAAAGATATTCCTTACCAGGCTTAACTCCAACCTGTGCCGACATGCCAATCTCGAGCGGACGAATATAAAGCGACGCGCCACTTCCATAAGGGGGAACAAAACGCTCATTGAGTTTGACAACCATTTTAGCCATCTTCTCAAAAAGCTCAACGGGAACAGGCTCCATAAGAAGTCCTTTAGCCGATTCACAAATGCGCTTTGCATTCTCCTCAAGACGGAAAATACGAACCTTTCCATCCTTGCCACGGAACGCCTTTAGTCCTTCGATGTTCTCCTGTCCGTAATGCAGACCTGTGGCAGCCATGTGTATGTTGATTGTTTCTGACTGCGACACTTCAATCTCTCCCCACTTGCCATCGGCAAATCGGCAACGCACATTGTAGTCAGTGGGTAAATATCCAAAGGAGAGGTTTGCCCAGTCGATATCGTTAGATGTAGCCATAAATTGTAACGTTTTATAACGGGAGTCAAATCTCCCACTACTATTTTCATGAAAACCGACGCAAATATAAAGAATTTTCTAATAAAAAGCGTGATTTTCAATGAATATATTTCATTACTGAGTACTCAGAGACCTCTGAGGGCTCTGAACATTCTTGCCATCACATAAAAGCAGTGTCCCCTGAGGATCATCTCTGATCTTCAGGGGACACTCTCCTTGATAGGGGGCGGTTACCTACTCTCCCACTTTCGCAGTACCATCGGCGTGGCGGGGTTTAACTTCTCTGTTCGGAATGGGAAGAGGTGGAGCCCCCGCGCTATCACCACCTTAGTCTCGTTTTAAGTCATCGGTCACACCTGACCTCCGACTCCGGCACCGCATCCTTCAAACCATGGTGTACTGGTTTAGGCGATGGGCTCTCTACCGGAAAATATCTTTGCGGAACTGCTCTTATAGGCAGAACCATGCTGGAAGCGATCTCTACTCTTTAATAGAGCAGCTACGACATCAATCGTGTCTTTTATTCTTTGGAGCTCTGCTCCAGGAAAGGGTTTGGGTGATTAGTATCGCTCGGCTGCGGACATCACTGCCCTTGCACCTGCGACCTATCAACGTCCTAGTCTTGAACGACCCTTATATGGAGATCTTATCTTGAGGAGGGCTTCGTGCTTAGATGCTTTCAGCACTTATCCTGACCGGACGCGGCTACCCGGCAGTGCACCTGGCGGTACAACCGGCTCACCGGAGGTCCGTCCACCACGGTCCTCTCGTACTAGTGGCGGGGCCTCGCAAATCTCCTACGCCCACAACAGATAGAGACCGAACTGTCTCACGACGTTCTGAACCCAGCTCGCGTGCCACTTTAATAGGCGAACAGCCTATCCCTTGGGACCTTCTCCAGC
>JAAVGC010000079.1 GCA_014800445.1 Bacteroidales bacterium
TCAAGTGATTTTCAGCGTTTTGCGGTGAAAGTTCGGACTTTCTGTGTGATCCGCCTGGGGCTCGAACCCAGGACCCCAACATTAAAAGTGTTGTGCTCTACCAGCTGAGCTAGCGAATCAATCTTTTTTCTTATAGCCGCTCATTTCTGAAACGGAGTTGAGCCGCGAGTGGGACTCGAACCCACGACCTTTTCGTTACGAATGAAATGCTCTACCGACTGAGCTATTGCGGCCTTGACATCTTTAACCGCCTCTGCGGTGCCAATGCGGTTGCAAAGGTAATTAATTTTTTATAGACTGCAAACTATATGTCAAAATAATTTTCACTTTATTTATATCCAGCTCTGTCATAGCCGGTTGCTCTACATAAGGACTGACACCAACTGTGGTGGTAGTGGCCTGAGAATAGTAATAGTAGTATGACGAAGTCTCTTCAGTAGTAGTAACAAGGGTCACTGGTGTCAAACAGAATTCATAATCGTCCTCCGTAATAACATCCTTTTGCAGAAGATCAAGGAAATANCCACGCATATCACCGAACGTGTAAGTGTTCGTTGCGCTGTTGTAAGTTCCAAGGAAAGACGTCACGTTATCNTTCAGCTGATTATCGGCAAAAAATTTCTGCTTTTTCGATTTAAGCACAAGAAGAACATTTCCNGGAGCCTTTATTCCATATTTGTTATCGATATCTGAAGCAGGTATCGACATAGAGAGTGTATTGACCACNGCCAGTTTTCCTGCCGNTTTTTTACGATATGACTCCAGCATCTGTGCAGCCGGGAAGTTTATCTGCACGTCTGTGCCGGCAGGTCCAGAGAGGATGGTTTTACCCTGATTTATCTCGCCAGCAAGTGTCGACGACATTTCATAGGATATGTTATTATTAGTAACAATTTCAGGGGTGGTGGCATAGTAATTGCCCGTGTANCGATATAGCGTATCGCGCCCGGTGGTGGCCGACACTGAATCAATGTGATAGTGCAGGCGCAACAAAGACTGAGCTATTTTNATCACACGACCCGAACCGAATGAATTTTTCACATAAATTCCGGGGAAGAACTGTGCGAACGACTGAGGGGANAGATACATATCGGGGTTATCAATATANCCTTGATACAGGCGTCGTCCAAGTTCACGCGGCATGGGTATGAAATGGAACACATAGCCATATCCCTTGAGTGAGTCNGGAGCATTCATGTTGCTACCGGTGTAAATAAATGATGCGAGCCGGTCATTCTCATCATAATATCCGGCCGGATCAAAATCACTATAGACAGGCGAAGGGATCTGCTTTGTCAAAGGGTATACCTCAAGTCCCATCGGNACGAGNGAGTCTCCCACATACGCACCTTCGGGCACACTCAGGACAAGATAACAGGAATCAATATTTTCTACCGGAACTTTGGTTATTTTTCCCGCAGGCATAAACTGAGTGACATAGTCACTTGAAAATTTGCCATATTCCCCGGCTTCGATAATTCCCAGAAGCTGAGTCGTGGTTTTTGATGCAAGTTTGGTATTCTCCATCGGAACGCCTGTTGCCGTCCACGATGAGTCCATGACTATAGATATTTCGTCTTGCACAAGCGAGGCTCCAATATTGGATGTGTCGCCACATGACTGAGGCAATATGGCAGCAGCCATTATAGCAAGCAGAAAGTATATTCTATTCATATTTTTCAAATGATAGAGGAGCGNACAGACTATTGCCGTTCAGGAGAGGAGTGAGGAATAGAAGTCGGCGTAGGCTGCGAAATCGTTGTCAGGGAAAGGAAGGAACGGCTTACCGGAATCTTTTGCCAACTGCAACAACTCGGGATCAACATCGGCCGACAACTGAACTACCGCATCAGAGTATCGTAGCGCAAGTCCTACAAGATCCTTCACTCCGGCAGCTTCGTCGGTCACCGGGGCAAGTTCCTCGTCAGTGAATCCTTCCATTTTGAGTTTTTCCCTGAAGCGGGGATCAAATGGTTGTGATAGGGTCTCGGTACCCAGAGCGAGCACAACCTTCGCANCTCTGAATGAGGGATCGTCAGCAAAAAGTTTCTTCAGATATAAAGGTGCAAGTGATGTGATCCATCCTGAGCACTGCACAATCGAAGGCTCCCAACGAAGCTTCTTCACTGTCTCAAGCACACCACGTGCGAAGAACATCGAACGTTCGTCATTGTCCTCCGGNGATGTCTCTGTCTCAAGCCCTGGAGCCGAGCCGGCCGAACGATGAAAATAGTCATCACTGTCGATAAAATAGACCTGCATACGCGAGGGTTGAAGTGATGCCACTTTTATTATCAGCGGATGATCATTGTCATCTATCACAAGATTCATTCCCGAGAGCCTGATAACCTCATGCAACTGATTGCGCCGTTCATTGATTATGCCGTAGCGCGGCATGAATGTACGCACTTCAAAACCCTTCTCCTGCATAGCCTGCGGGAGCTTCCGGCCAAGGTCGGATGCGATGGTAGACGGGAGATACGGTGATATCTCCTGGGAGATGAAGAGGATTTTGCCTTTGCTCATACTACGGAATAACGTGAGAATTAATGCGCAAATATAATAATTTTATGCCAAATGAGCCGCTAATTTCGGCCCGTTTTTTGAATTTTAAACAATTTGGGCTAAATTTGGGGAAAAGAAACGGGCCCTGCGGGCCTCCAAACAACACCGACATGATTACAGACAAAGCCGACATCAAAGACATTGAATCACGTGGCACCACTGTAGAAACAGTTGAAAATCAGNTAAAACGTTTTTCAACAGGATTTCCATTCCTGAAACTTGCCTCTACTGCCAAAGTAGGAGCTGGCATTCTTCACCTCTCACCCGAGCAAGAGAGAAAAGCCTTGTCGCGATGGGAGCAATATCTGTCAGACGGTGGACGTGTGGCAAAATTTGTTCCCGCGTCAGGAGCCGCATCGCGCATGTTCAAGTCAGTATTCTCATTTGCCGACGGTGAGACCGATACGCTGGAAGACGGAAGCGACATGCAGANACTTCTGTCGNANATCCATAATATCGCATTTTTCCCTGAACTCGANGAAGCNGCACGCCGCATGTACGGCGTCAGTGTCGATGAGCTGTTGGCGGCNGGACGAAACCGTGATGTTGCCGCCGCCATAGTAAAACCAGAAGGTATGAACTACGGCAGTCTCCCCAAGGGACTGCTGACATTCCATGCCTATGACGACGCCTCGACACGCACACCTCTGGAAGAACATCTCACCGAGGGAGCGCAGACAGCCTGCGNAGCCGACGGACGNGTTAGACTCCACTTCACCGTTTCAGGCGACCATCGANAATTATTCTCCGATAAGCTCGCTACAGCAATACCTGANACCGANAGCCGCACGGGGGTGAAGTTTGATGTTGACATGTCGGAACAGAAAGCATCNACCGACACCATAGCTGCAAACGAAGACGGAACACCATTCCGTGACGACAACGGCAAGCTCGTATTCCGTCCCGGTGGCCACGGTGCGCTTATCAGCAATCTTGGCGACATTGACGCCGAAGTTGTTTTTATAAAGAACATCGACAATGTAGTTCCCGACTCGCTGCGCGANTCCACACTGCTCTACAAGCGTGTGCTCGGCGGTGTGCTTGCCGAGATCCACGATCACATAACTGATTATCTNCACGATCTTGAAGACCCCAATGTATCCGACACCAAGATACGAGAAATTGCCGGATTCATGAATCGTGATCTCTGCATACAATTCGAAATGCCTTCGACNCGTGAAGCCACCATTGACTTCATGCGTCGCAAGCTAAACCGCCCCCTCCGCGTCTGCGGCATGGTGCGAAACGAGGGNGAACCTGGCGGAGGCCCATTCATTGCATTCAACTCCGACGGCACAGCATCTCCGCAAATACTTGAGAGTAGCCAGATCGACATGAACGATCCCCGTTCCGTCGAAATGCTTAAATCAGCCACACATTTCAACCCGGTTGATCTTGTATGCTGGCTCACGGCTCCCGANGGATCGAAATATGACCTNCCGAAATATGTCGACCACGAGACCGGCTTCATCTCTTCAAAATCCTATAAAGGGCGCGCGCTGAAAGCACTTGAACTTCCCGGTCTGTGGAACGGTGCCATGAGCGACTGGAACACCGTGTTTGTCGAGGTTCCGGTTTCAACCTTTAATCCCGTCAAAACGGTAAATGATCTNCTTCGACCGTCGCATCAGGGAGGCAAGGTTACTTCTGCCGCCGACAAAACCGGGCGCCGATATGCCATGCGAGGAGTTTCGGCCTCAAAAGAGGATGTGCACGCAGCTATCAAGAATGTCGACAAAGGTTTATTCCCCAAAGCATTCTGTAAGATCATTCCCGATGTGCTTGGNGGTGATCCNGAATGGTGCGACATAATGCACGCCGACGGAGCCGGTACAAAATCAAGCCTGGCCTACATGTACTGGAAAGAGACCGGTGACTTGAGTGTGTGGAAAGGAATAGCTCAGGACGCATTGATTATGAACATCGACGATCTGCTTTGCGTAGGAGCCACCGACAATATCNTGCTTTCCTCAACTATCGGACGCAACAAGCATCTTGTTCCGGGCGAAGTCATCTCGGCTATCATTAACGGCACAGAGGANCTCCTGNCGGAGCTCAAGGAGCAAGGGGTAAACATCATATCCACCGGTGGAGAGACTGCCGACGTCGGTGATCTTGTACGCACCATTGTTGTNGACAGCACAGTTGCATGCCGCATGCGTCGCAGCGACGTCATCAACAACGCCAACATNGCTGCCGGCGACGTTATAGTCGGACTCGCNTCCTATGGCAAAGCCGCCTATGAAACCGAATACAATGGAGGTATGGGTAGCAACGGNCTTACCTCGGCACGTCACGACGTGTTCGGCAAGGATCTCGCCGACAAATATCCGGAGAGCTATGATCAGGCAATGCCGGCCGANCTTGTCTACTCCGGTACCAAAGGTCTGACCGATGAAATAGAAGGATCACCTGTCAATGCCGGTAAACTTGTGCTCTCCCCCACCCGCACCTACGCTCCCGTNATCAAGCGCATACTTGATGTTATGCGNGACCGCATCCACGGCATGGTNCACTGCTCAGGCGGAGCACAGACCAAAGTNATGAACTTTGTAGAGAACAAACATATCGTCAAGGACAACCTTTTCCCCGTGCCCGTCCTGTTTGACCTCATCCAGAAAGAGAGCGGCACATCATGGGCAGAGATGTATAAAGTGTTCAACATGGGACACCGCATGGAAATNTATGTTGCGCCGNCAGACGCTGAGCGCATCATCGAGATTTCAGAGAGCCTTGGAGTAGAAGCACGCATCGTAGGTCGTGTAGAAGATTCGCCCGAAGGCAATCGACTTACAATCATTTCCGAGAAAGGAAAGTTTGTATATTAATCCTCATGACGACTAACTTCTTACGAAACCGACATTTCAGTGGCATGACGCTATGCGCCATGCCACTGCTGCTCATTATCTCGTTATTCGCAATCACTTCATGCCGGCATCAGTCCACTGCCACAGCCGGCCTGTCCCTTGGGCAATTACCTGACACTCTTAAAGTAGCCACCCTATATGGGCCATCGTCCTACTTCGTGTTCCGCGATGAAAAAATGGGCTATGACTATCACCTTGTCAATCGNCTCGGAAGAGACAAAGGGATGGTCATAGATCTGACCGTAGCCTATTCATTATCATCAATGATGGAAATGCTTGATTACGGTCTTATTGATCTTATTGCTTATGAAGTACCCGTAACTGCTGAATATCAATCAGTCGCTATAGATTGTGGTCCGGAAAACAGTTCGAATCAGGTACTCGTTCAGCCCAAGGGGAAAAGCATCATCACTGATGTGACCGAACTGTCGGGAAAGGATGTCTACGTCGAGAAAGGCTCACGTTACCAATTCCGATTACAGAATCTCAACGAGGAGATAGGCGGAGGTATCAATATCCACCCGATCGACCGCGATACAATCTCAGGAGAAGACCTTATAAAAATGGTTTCCTCAGGCGACATCCCGCTGACGATTGTCGACAGCGACGTCGCACGACTCAACCAGACCTATTACCGCAATCTCGACATAACACTCCCGGTAAGCTTCCCGCAACGCACACGATGGGCCGTGTCCAAAGCTAACCCGTGGCTTGCCGACACAATCAATGCGTGGATACATGAAGCCGATCCACGAAAAGCCAGCGAAGCTTTGTTCCGACGTTATTTCGAACTTTCTAAACAGACCGGACGTCGTACTTTCAAGCTCGATCTTGAGACAGGTCACATTTCAGAATACGATAAGCTGTTCAAGCAATACGCCGACTCCATCGGCTGGGATTGGAGAATGCTCGCAATGCAGGGATATGTCGAAAGTCGTTTTGACACCACAGCCGTTTCATGGGCCGGTGCCCGCGGCATAATGCAGATAATGCCTCCGACCGCACGAGCCTACGGACTGGATATCTCACTGATCACAAATCCTGAAGCCAATCTTGCCACCGCTGTAAAAATTATTAGACACGACGAGAAAGCGCTCCGCAACTATGTTGCTGATGACAAAGAGCGGCTGAAATTCACACTCGCGGCCTACAATTCAGGACTCGGACANGTGTTCGACGCTATATCTATCGCCCGAAACACCGGCANAGATCCACAGAAGTGGGATGGAAATGTTGCCGATGCGCTTATGTTGAAATCAGAACCNGATATCTACAACAACAAAGATATCTGCAAACATGGCTATTTCCGAGGACATCAGACCACCGAATACGTGACCAACATCCTGCAACTCTACGACGAAGCACTCGCCAAAATCCCCAAATAAACCACCAAGCATACTTGCATATATCATATAATAGCTTTAAATTAGCTGCATAAACCAATTAATTTTATGAGCAATGCAAGAACTCTTTGCTCATAAAAGCGATCACTCCTAATCACTTGGAAATCCTCTCTGAGTGATAATGGGAATAACATAAAATCTACCATGAATGCCGATCACACAACACGAACCGATGGGGAGCTCGTGAAATGCTACATTGCAGGCGACGAGCGTGCATTTGCCACGCTTCACGCCCGGCACAGTCCGCGCATACTCTCACAGATCAGATATTTTGTAAAGGACACGGAGACTTCCAATGATCTCTTTCAAGAGACATTCTTTAAAGTCGTCACGCATCTGCGTGCCGGCAATTATCGCGAAGAAGGAAAGTTTCAGGCTTGGCTATCACGTGTGACCAATAATGTCGTGATGGATCACTTCCGACAGAAATCTGTGATTGGNAATATTTCCACCGATGACACTGATACCGACATATTAAATTGCGAGCAGCTGGCAGAGATGTCGGTGGAACACACTCTTGTCTCCATGCAGGCCGAACACGATGCAACAAAAATCATGTATGCACTGCCTGAATCTCAGCGTGAAATACTTGAAATGCGATTTTATCTCGACATGAGCTTCAAGGAAATAGCCCAAAACAAATGCATGAGCATAAACACAGCTCTTGGCCGGATGCATTATGCCGTCAGGAACATGCGTCGGCTGGCCGAAAAGCACAACATAACTCTTTACTGATCACAGCCAGTCGCGCCACTTATCACAAGAAGATTTCACCAACGCAGCTGTTTCTGTATCGCCATAGCGTTTCACCACTGATTTAAGATTTCCAAGCCTATAATGCGCTTTTGCCTTTGCTTCGTCGGAGCGCAATATCGACAGAGCCTGCCGGGTCATGTGACGGAAACGCTCTTCCACTTTTTTAGAGTTATCATATTCGTAGATAAACGGATATTGCTCCAATGGCCTGTCAGATTCAATCGAGGCGTAATTGCGTCCTGGCACATTTTCTCCACGCCAGTATTGCGTCAGAGCCCAACATTCCTCAAATGAGTTACGCCACGCAATGGCATAGTCAATCATAGCAAGGCCGCAGGTATCGGGATCAGCCGACGATTTAATGATTTTATGCCGCAGGTCGGCCATCGTTTTTGCAAAGTCAAGTTTTGCACTCGCAGGGTCAACTGTCATTGTCTGTTTTGAAGACATAGACTTCTCAATATTCTCAGTCCACGATTCATGCTTTATCTCTTTGTGACGCGACGGATAGCAATGCATCGGGTCACGACGCAGATAAGGCGCGATATTCATCCGNGCAAAGTAATCAGGTGAAACACGCGAGAGATAATTCACAGCATCGGCATAACGCTCCTCGCGCAGACACAGTGTNCCCGTCAGTTCAAAAATATAGTCGGGATCAAGACGGGCATAGTTTTTAAGAAAGCGCGACAGGGGGTCTTTGGCNGCCACAATTTTCTTGTAGACCTTGGCAAGCTGTGTGGACTTAAGCGATTGCATCAGCTCAAATGTAAGAGACGCATAATCCACCGTGTTATGTGCAGCCGGATCACGACGCATCTGGTCATAAGTGATATAAGCAATCTCCTTGCCNTTGTGATCATAACCATCCTGAAAATGCAGCGTGCTCTGAGCCGACAGGTTATCGGCAAATCCACAAAGAAGCACCGCCGTGGCATGATCGTCATTCTCCATCAGCCCCGGAAGCCAGTGAGCAAACACAATGTTCTGCAACAGATCCTTCCATTCGGTTTTTGTNGGCGACAGAATATCCACCTTATCCTTGATCCATTGCAGGTCTTCGAGCAACATGCTTGTGTTACCTTCATCGGCATCAAGCATCATGCGGTAAGCGCGGGCATGATCGGCAAANTCCTGCGACGAGAAATCAGAAGCCATAGCGCGCTCAATCGAAGCCCGGGCTGCCTCTCNGTCGCCAAGATAGTCATTTGCAATATAAGCCGAGAGAAATTCCCAGTCACCACGATATGCTGTCACTGAATCGGCAAGCACCGCGTCAACCACAGGAAGAAGTGCCGTAACCCTCGCCGTGTCGCCTTCGGCAGCTATCGATTGCAGATGCGAAAGCAGCATGGGCGAATCAGGATTGCGGCCGGTCAGATATGCTATGGGNTCCTCNTGCACTATCGAGGCAATGTCGCCTACAGTGGCAAAATAGTCGTTGGCTCTATCAGTATCGCCCAACCGGCTCCAGCAACCTGCNACATAACCAAGTGCCATGCGCTTCATCAGATTGTCGTCGGGGAGCGAATCAAGCCGTTCGCTGAAGATATCTATACATTCCTGATATCGTCCGGCAGCAAAACTTGCCCTCACCATCTGCAACGCATACCGGTCGGCAAAGCGGCGTCCCTTGTAAGCGCGACAGCGTTCCATGATATCGCCATACACATCGGCACTCTCGCCATTGCGTTCCTTNGGATAATACCAAGGAGAATTCATCTCATGTCGCGCCTCTTCAAGTTCTTTTGCTGTGAGCAGGAAGTTTATCGCCTCACTATCGCCGGCATTGCGTATGAAGGTATANAACGCATTATCCTCCGTGCGGGAATTGCTGCGTTTGCCGAATGTGCGGGAGTCGTCCGTATAGACAGCCTGACGAATATCAGCCAGAGGAATGCGCGGCGAGGTCTGCTGCTGCCACAGAAGCAGATTCTGGCGTATCTGGGCATCACGTATCGTCTCTGGACGCGANGATGAGGCGAAATAGCATGGACGCGGAATTTCGTTGTAGTATGGGCCACAGCCCCACAGACGCAGACATCCGGCTACGGCTATGCTAACGGCGGCAAATATAAATCGAATCGATTTCATTGGGAGTGAAAGTGGAGAAAGAGTTAGAGTCAAGGTGATAGAGAGTGTTGGAGTAGTTGGGTGAAGGAATGCGACGGTCGATTATTTTCTTTACATCGCTGATCGACTTGTAGTCAGATACCTCGGTACGCACTATATCGCCCTTGCGGATTATCGTGCGGCCGCTCACCACATCACGTAGTGCGCGGTGAAGATTCTCACCCGTCTGTTCGAAATCATCAGTGTTATCAACATCAACATCCCGGAGCAGTCCNGCGAATCGCCGGTCACGGAAAAGAAGCTGCCAGGTATAAATCGGATATGCCACATCCAGCGGCAAACGATAGCCCGAAAGATTTTTCAAGTACGGCTCTACGTCGGCCAAATCGATTATAGAGTTGCGAGCATCAGGATCGGCGAAATTGCCTGTGTTATAAACCATCAGCACTCCGAAGTCGACCGGCGGAATCCTCTGCGATAACTGGTGCAATCTTATTGTTGAACTAAGGCGATAGGATGAGTCACGGTCATCAAGAGCTTGTTTTACAGCCTCACACAGATCAAAAAATATCTGCTCGGTCGACTCCGTCCAGTCACAGTCGAGCTGAAACTCCGCCACATTTGGTATAAAGTTATATGATACCATGTTGCAAAGACGCTCCACGATTTTTCCAGCCCATAATGCTACATCGTCACCCATGGCACGCAGAGCATCGACTGTAATAAACACCGTGGGTACGTACTGTATCTCATTCAAAATCGGGCGAGACTCCCAATCATATTCACTGCTGACAAATGGAAAAGTCACCGTTGCATTAGGTACCACAGGATCCTCTGGAGGCATCGCACCATCATTGGCCACAACGTCAAACATACGCAGATATATNCGCCGCACATCATGTTCTTTGAGAAAGTCGATCTCCGCTGCGTCGGGATTAAATGTCGTCTTCCAGAAATAAACACCATTGGCTGCACGATGCGGCAACTCCGGCCGATATGAGAGATTGAATCCCACCCCNGCCAGTATCATAATGCCGGCGCACAGCGACACGAGATAAAAAATCGACATGCGGCTGCGCGGTATATGTAGTTTATGGCTCAATTAAATTCGTCTGAAATAAGGTTACAACTACACAAAGATACCCAATAAGCGGCTCACGACCAAGAGCCACACCTCCATGCAACCAAATTTAACGCGTCATTGGTCAGCTATTCTTTTTCTCTCCCCTTTTCGGGAACCATCCTTTCGCCACGCGCTTACGCTGCTCATAAAGCTCACCTATCGACCAGAAAGATGAAGCACCCCAAACGGCTAAAAGTGTTGACCAGAATACATCACGCACAGCAATCGAAGCCGCAACGGCACCAAGTCCCATCAGCAGAAACACCCACCAGCATTTTACTCCGAAATAATACTCTCCTTTTATCACCAGCGGATGAAAAATACCTATGATCAGAAAAGTAGCNATGCCTATAGCAAGGCCGGTCAGATTATATTGTCCAAGAAACGCTATCATCATCAACACGTCNGTTATTTTATATCTTAACACCTCCACGACAGGCATGCGCGCTCAACAGCTTGTGACCGATGCGACAATACAAGCATTTGCGCGGAGCACAGTAGGCGCGTCGCAATTGTATCAATGCTTGAGAGGTCAGAGCATCGCGGCACTTGATACCAGCTTTCACAAATAGCGAGACAATATTGTTTTCCTCGCCAGGCATCTGCTCAAGCAAGGCTATGGCATGATCCTGAAGCGCATCGCACTCAGGGACTTTCACCAAAGCNCCGTAGGTGTAGACAAGCGGAGCCGCGACATTTATCACAAGCGACTGCAGCGCACTTCGTCCCAAAGCTTTGCCGGGGCGTCCCGGCGTGGCACCGAACGTGTATCTCGTCTGCCAATAGACCGGCANTTCACTATCAAACAACCGCGACATTTCCTCAGGCGTCTCAGCTTCAAGTAATCTTGAAAACAACGAGAAGCCACCCGAGATTAGCGATGCCAACAGTGCCACACGACGATGAGGAAAACTCTGCGGACGCATCCCCGACGTCTGCCAAGCTATGGCACGCGGTTGCTGTAAGCCGAATTTAGTGCGATAGAAGCCATATTCACGCCTGAGTGTCGCGTGATAGGCATCGCCCGGTATATCTTTCTCAAGCATTCCTGCCTGTCCGAAAAGCATCGCNTCAATCGCCACCGTCGAGTCGGAATGCTTGCGNAGGAGGCGGAGCGGAGCCGCAAGAGCGAGCTGTTCCATAGCCTGACCGTTGATNCCACGCCCCAGCGCACGGGCAAGTGTCACGTAAGTGACCTCTTCCCAGTCACCGTTGAANCGCCGGAGCAATTCCGTGATACGTTCCGATTTCTCGATCATGCGTTCATGAGCCAACGACGAGATCCAGTCGGCAAGATGCAGCCCCGACATCCCGGCAATGAGTGCGGAACATGGCAACTCGGTGGACGCATTCTCCACAAGCCGTGAATAGCGTGCAGCGAAGTCAGCCACACACGGCATGCGCACCTGCGGAATGCGGCCGCCGCTCACAGGTCGCTCCACAGGAGCGTCATCGGCATCCACAACGTGGAGAATCACCGAGTCATAAGCCGGATCAGTGTGATGACCGTGACGATACCAGTCGGATGCCCTGACGTGAATCTCGACATTGCCGGCCCACATCTCATCGCCTATCCTCACCTTTGCATTGAAGAANTCAGGNCCTGAGCCACTGTTGGGTTGGCCGGGATCGATCACCGTGACACGCCGCCCGTCGACCGTAGCCATCGACGGACTGCCCCACAGCCTGTGGCGCCACACGTAATGCATCACCTTTTCCATTTTTGCAAAAGTAAAAACCAGTCGCGAGTGATCATCGGCATTATCATTCTTTAACCAGTATTACACATCATTTAACATCCGAGGTGTGCTATCATGCCCAATCACCACGGTAAATTTGTACAATCCTCAACTCACTCACCGATATCATGGCACGCGACCAACTCTCACGCTATATCTGGATAGTCGACACAATCCGCCGTTACCGCCGCATTTCATTCAGCCAGATCAAGGATCTGTGGCGTAACTCCCCTTTCTCATCGCATGGAGAGACTATCCCGCGTCGCACTTTCTACAATTACCGACAGGCTATTCTGGAGATATTCGGCATCGAAATCGGCTACAATCCGGCNACCTTCGAGTATTTCATTGAAGAAAACGACGAACCTCGGCGTGGAGCATCGATCACCGACTGGCTGCTTAACTCNGCTGCAACGAGCAGCGTCGTCAGTGAGTCGCGCCTCATAGCATCACGCATCTTCCTGGAGGATATTCCCTCGGCACGCGAGCACCTCAACGTGGTCATCGATGCCGTGAAGTGCAACCATCCGGTCTGTTTCGACTATGCCCCCTATACCCGCGTCAACCCCTCGCGTGGAGTGGTCGTAGAGCCTTACTTCCTCAATCTTTTCAGGCAGCGGTGGTACATGACCGGGCGCAACGTGGCCGACGGGAAAATCAAGACCTACGCTCTCGACCGCATCGTGAAAGCCTCAATGCTTCCGGAGACGTTTGAGATACCCGAGTGGTTTGATGCCGCGCAATACTCGTCGGACTCTTTCGGCGTGATATTCACAATGGGCGAGCCGCGCGACATAAAGCTACGTGTCGACTCCAAAAGAGCCAAATATCTACGCACATTACCGTTGCATCACAGCCAGAGTGAGTATGTTCACAACGGATTTTCTATCTTCACCTACCGCCTGCGGCTCACACCCGATTTCGTGTCGGAAATCGTGTCGATGGGTGGCGACGTGACAGTGGAATCCCCTGAAGAACTCCGTGCGATGGTGGTCGAGCAATTACACAATGCCCTGAAAAACTATGATTGACCGTCAACGCCACACACCATTGCTGCTTATCATTCTGCTGCCCCTGACGGTCTTTGCAGCNCCACGGCAGCAAGGAGTGCAGAACCGCCCGTACGCCGACCTCAGGGTGTGGCATCTCGGCTTCTCAACCGGGATGCACCTCCAGGACATGACGTTCGCCAATTCGGGAGCCGTTGCCTACGACGGAACCGAATGGTACGTTGCACAGCCGTCCTACTCCCCCGGCTTCTGCGTCGGCGCTGTCGGCGACCTGCGGCTGAGCCGCTGGTTCAATCTGCGGTTTGCTCCCGGACTTTACTTCGGGAGCCGTGACGTGAAAATGCGCGAGAACATTTCCGGCGACACGCGCTCGCTGACGCTGAAATCCACATTTCTCGTGCTGCCATTTGACCTGAAATTCTCCGGCCAACGTTACCGCAACTCACGCCCTTACATCTCAGGCGGAATCATGCCCGCATTTGATGTGGCAAAGAAACGCGCCGAGCCAATTATGCTGCGCACAACCGACTGCTACCTGACCGTGGGTATCGGATGTGACTTCTATCTTCCTTACTTCAAACTTATTCCGGAAGTCAAATTCTGCTTTGGCCTTTGCGACATGTTGCGTCACGACCGNCCCGATCTCGCCGACGATCCTGCCACAATGCGCTTTACCAATGCCATCAGACGCGCTACTTCCTCTATGGTTGTCATCACATTCTACTTCGAGTGATTCCGCTCCATTTCGCCGTCAGGTAGTCATTCTGTAGTCAGAAATCTTCTACCTTTGCCATGTCGTAACTTAAAATTCCAGCCATGGCAACTACCAGACGCGAACTGTCCCGCAAAGTCAACAGCACGGGGAAATCAGAGATTATTCTGCGGCTCACTGTCGGGCGGGGAATTCAGCCTCGCATCCACACATCCCTGTTCATACGTCCCGAACGTTTCCGCAACGGTACCATAGTCAAACCGCGCACCGACCGTGCAGAAGCAGCCGATCTGCAACACATAGAATCCGAGCTCACCGCCATCGAGCAATTTCTGCTTTCGATAGCCACATCCGCACCAAAAGAGATGATGAGCCGTCAGTTCTTTTGCCGACAGCTCGAAATGCGGCGTCATGCCCGAAGCCGCCACGATGCCGCAGTGGAGCCGTTCCACACACTTTTCGATAGTTTTCTGACCCGGCGCAACTTCTCGACATGGAGAGTGAAACGTTACCATGTATTACTCCGAACGCTATGCCGCTACCAGGCCTATCGCACGATGCGCGACGGCAACACGTTCGACCTCGACGTAGCCACATTCACCGCCGACGACATCACCGATTTCGAGACCTTCCTGCGCAATGAGCATGAGATATGCCGGCGCTTTCCACAACTGTATGATAATGCAGAGAAGCGCCCACTACCCCGTGGAAACAACACCATCGTGTGTACGCTCAATGCCCTGCGGGCATTCTTCAACTGGTGCTATAGCCGTCAGATAACCGACAACCGCCCGTTTGCGCGCTACCACGGCATAAAAACCGAAGTCTACGGCACTCCCTACTATATCACTATCACCGAGCGGAACATAATAGCCGAAACCGATCTGTCGCACGACCCACGCCTTGCCGCACAGCGCGACATCTTCATCTTTCAGTGCCTCGTAGGATGCCGCATCTCCGACCTGATGCGGCTCAAACACACCAACATCATAGCCGGAGCCGTGGAGTATATCGCCGGAAAAACGCGCCAGAACCACCCCTACGTCATCCGCGTGCCACTTCATCCTCAGGCCGCCGCTATCATCGAACGTTACCGAGTCGCCGACGCCACATCACTGCTCCCCTTCATCTCCCCGCAACGCTACAACAACGCCATCAAACGCATCTTCAAACTCTGCGGCATCACGCGTCCGGTGACTGTGCTTAACCCCGTGACCGGCCGCGAGGAACAGCGTCCAATCAACGAGATAGCCGCAAGTCACCTCGCCCGACGCACATTCGTAGGCAACCTCTACAAGAAAGTGAAAGATCCCAGTCTAGTCGGCAAACTCTCAGGCCACAAGGACGGCAGCAAAGCTTTCGCACGTTACCGCGACATCGACGAAGAGATGAAACGCGACCTCATAAATCTGCTCTAATCATCGCGCCATGTAGTCGCCACGTAGTCACGCGAGCGCCACAACCGGCTCACCAGCAAAGCACCCAATCCCCTGCCCATTGCTCGTCAAAGGGACACAGAAGGGCGCGGCTGCAGATCTGGACGGCAACTTTACACTGAGCGGTGTCGACGCCAACGCTACCCTGTTGGTATCGGCTGTCGGCTACACTCCTCAGGAAGTCGCCCTCAAAGGTCGCACAAACATTACAATCACCCTCATTGAGGACTCCAAAGTGCTCGACGA
>JAAVGC010000080.1 GCA_014800445.1 Bacteroidales bacterium
AGGTTGCCGCTTTTCTTTGAAATGTGCGTCTCCGTCGGGGAGGGGTAGGGAGGAGGATAGTTATTTTTGTGGAAGTGTGGGGAATGTTATGTTTTTTTAATATTTTTGCATAAGGCCTGAGGGTGTGTGCAACATGGGTTGCAGAATCACTCCGGAATGCAAATTCATTAACATTAAGCTTGACAGATGGGAAAGCCTCTACGCATAAAAAGAGGGTTGAATCTTAATCTATCGGGGGCGGCTGCGCGACCTGCCGGCATCGCAGCTATTCCGATGGCAGAACCTGAAACGATAGCTCTTGTTCCCGATGATTTTACGGGGATGACTCCCAAAATGGATGTCAGAGAAGGCGACCGTGTGGAATGCGGCACTGCGTTGTGGCATGACAAGGAGTGTGCAGAGATTAAGGTCACATCACCGGTGGCCGGTACTGTAAAGTGTGTGGTGAGAGGTGAGCGCCGCAAGGTGCTTGCCGTTGAGATCACGCCTGACAAAGGGGGGATAGCTAAATGCGCTCAGGGAAACGCCGTGAATGATGCGGATGGGCTCAGAGCCGCTCTAATGGCGCAGGGGGTGTGGGCTCAGATGCGCCAGCTTCCTTTTGACACGGTGCCTGCCCCGGCGGGTGTGCCACGTGATGTGTTTGTCACGATGTGGGATGCTGCTCCGCTTGCTCCTGATATGGCTCTTGCCGTGGAAGGGAAAACGGGGATGCTTGAGAAGGGGGTGGCCGCACTGAAGAAGCTCACGACCGGTGAAGTCTATGTGGGTCGTGCCGCAGGGAGCGGCATAGCCGATATCCCGGGGGCGGTGATGGTGGATGTGGAAGGTGGTTTTCCTGCCTCGCTGCCGTCGGTGCTCGCAGCTAATCTCAAACCAGTGAACAAGGGGGAAATCGTGTGGCTGATGGATGCAATCACTTTAGCACGCATCGGTCAGGTGGCATCGGGGGAAGGTGTTGNCTGGACAGCTCCTGTGGCGGTGACCGGAAGTGAGGTTACGAATCCTCACTATGTGATGGCTCCNGCCGGTGCNTCGATGAAGTCGCTTATTGCCGACGGGCTGAAGAAGCAGGGGCATGAGAGGGTTATTTCGGGTAATGTGTTCACGGGGGTAAATGTGGGTNCCGACGGTTATCTGCGCTATCCCTACACTCAGGTGACGGTGATTCCGGAAGGTGANGATGTGGATGAGTTCATGGGCTGGGCNTCGATGTCGCCGGGCAAGATGAGNGAAAGCCGCTCTTTNCCGGGNCATTTNCTGAAGAACAAACTTTTCAAACCTGACGCGAGACTTAACGGCGGACGCCGCGCCATGATCCTCTCGGGACAGTATGCACGGTACATACCGATGGATATAATGCCGGAGCATCTTGTGAAGGCGATACTCGCCCGCGACATAGACCGGATGGAGGCTCTGGGTATCTATGAGGTCACTCCGGGTGATTTCGCAGCTGCCGAGTATGCNGACGCATCGAAACTGGAGTTGCAGAGGATTGTGAGAGAGGGTCTTGATTATCTGCGTAAGGAGACGANTTAACATACACTTAACGAGGTATGAAAGCACTGAAAAAAATGATGGACCGGCTGCGCCCGAGCTTTGAGGAGGGCGGAAAGCTGCACGCATTCAAGTCGGTCTATGACGGAATGGANACGTTTCTNTTCACACCGTCGGAGACATCGAAGTCGGGTGTTCACATTCATGACAGCATAGACTCGAAGCGAGTGATGATAATTGTGGTGCTCGCTCTGTTGCCATGTATGCTGTTCGGTATGTATAACACGGGTTATCAGCACTGGCTTGCCTGCGGTGCCAAGGAGTTTCCGTTCTGGGAACTGATGGCATACGGTTTTCTTGCCGTGCTGCCTCGTATTGTGGTNGCATANGTGGTGGGACTCGGCATAGAGTTCTGCGTGGCTCAACTGCGTGGCGAGGAGATTCAGGAGGGTTTCCTTGTGACCGGTTTCCTTATCCCACTGATATGCCCGGTCGAGACTCCGCTGTGGATGATCGCTGTGGCTACGGCTTTCTCGGTGATATTTGTGAAGGAGGTATTCGGNGGCACAGGCTACAATGTGTTTAATGTGGCACTGGTGACCCGCGCGTTTCTGTTCTTCGCCTATCCGTCGCAGATGAGCGGCGACAATGTGTTTGTGGCTACCAAACCGATACTCGGACTCGGTGGCACAGCTCCCGACGGATTTACCGGCGCAACTCCTTTAGGGCAGATCGCAACGGCCGATCTCGCTTCGGGTGCAGGTGTGACACCGATAGGAATTGACGGTGTGGCTATAGACTCGTGGCAGAGTTTCTTAGGGTTGATTCCCGGTTCGTTTGGCGAAACCTCGACTCTGTGCATACTCATAGGTGCAGTGATACTGCTCGCTACGGGGATGGCAAGCTGGAAGATAATGGTGTCGGCAGTAGCCGGCGGTCTGGCAATGGGAGCGATAGCCCACGCATGTGCCACTCCGCTTTATCCGATGAGCTTCGTGAGCCCGCTCGATCAGCTGATGCTCGGCGGTTTTGCTTTTGCCGTCGTGTTCATGGCAACCGATCCAGTGACGGCTGCGCGCACAGAGACAGGAAAATGGATCTATGGTTTCCTTGTGGGGGCAATCGCTATACTGATACGCACCTACAATAACGGCTATCCAGAGGGTGCGATGCTCGCCGTGCTTCTGATGAATGCTTTGGCTCCGCTCATTGACTATTGTGTGGTCGAGGCTAATGTGGCGCGCCGCCGTCGCCGCGCACGTGTATTGACTGATTAACCGACTGAGAACTATGAACAAGCAAAGCAGTATATACACGATAGTCTATATCGTAGTGCTGGCGGGAGTCGTCGGTGCTGTGCTTGCAATGACCTCAATGGGCCTGAGGTCGCGTCAGCAGGCAAATATCGATGCCGACAAGATGCGCCAGATTCTGTCGGCGATAAGGATTGTGCCCGAAAACGGGATGATCGCTCAGGATTTCGACAAATATGTGACACGTCAGATCGTTGTGAACGAGCAGGGTGACAGCATCGGTAACGATGCATTCGGCATAGACATGGCTACCGAGTCGAAGGTTGCGGCTGCCGAACGGCGTCTGCCGCTCTATGTGTGCAACGTGGATGGTGCCCGGAAATATGTTGTGCCGGTGTATGGCGCGGGACTGTGGGGGCCGATATGGGGTTATGTGGCTCTTGACTCNGATGGCTCTACAATCTATGGCGCATATTTCGCTCACGAGGGGGAAACTCCGGGCCTCGGCGCGGAGATAGAGAAACCGGCATTCAGTGACCAGTTCCGCGGAAAGGAACTTTGGAAGCATGGTGAGTTCTATCCGGTGAACGTGTTGAAAAAAGGAACGAAACCGACGGCCGGCGAGGATTATGTGGACGCTGTGTCGGGGGGCACGATCACGAGCAAGGGTGTGGCCGCTATGCTTGACTCGGGTCTGACACCTTACAAGGCTTATCTGCAATCGCTAACTGCAAAATAATAGGATCATGGCTGATAAAGTAAATAACAGAAGTGTATTCTTCAATCCGTTTGCCAAGGATAATCCTGTTGTGGTGCAGGTGCTTGGCATCTGCTCGGTGCTTGCGGTGACCGCCAAACTCGAGCCGGCGATGGTGATGGGACTGTCGGTGACGGTTGTCCTTGCATTCTCCAATGTCATCATATCGCTGATACGCAAAACAATCCCGGTGAACATACGCATCATCGTGCAGCTTGTGGTGGTGGCCGGTCTTGTGGTTATCGTGAATGAAACGCTGAAGGCGTTTGCCTACGATGTGTCGAAACAGCTCTCGGTGTTTATCGGACTTATTATAACCAACTGCATACTGATGGGACGCCTTGAGGCGTTTGCGATGGCCAACAAGCCGTGGCCGTCGTTTCTTGACGGGGTGGGCAACGGTATCGGCTACACGATCGTGCTCGCTATCACAGGATTTGTGCGCGAGCTGCTTGGCAGCGGCACGCTATGGGGATTTCAGGTTGTTCCGCAGTCGTGGTATGACGCCGGCTACGTGAACAACGGTCTGATGATTCTGCCGCCGATGGCTCTTATCGTGGTTGCGTGCATCATCTGGGCGCAGCGTCATTTCAATCCCGATATGCAGGAAAAATAAGAACGCATTTAGAATATGGAGAACTTCAATATTTTCATAAGGTCGATATTTGTCGACAATATGATATTTGCCTACTTCCTCGGCATGTGTTCTTTTCTTGCCGTGTCGAAGAATGTGAAGACGGCATTCGGCCTTGGAATAGCCGTGACGTTTATGCTCGTGGTTACGCTCCCGGTCAACTATCTGCTGAATACTTACGTGCTTCGTCCGGGCGCACTGGTGTGGCTCGGTGCTGACATGGCTGATGTGGATCTGTCGTTTCTGTCGCTTATAATGTTTATAGCCGTGATCGCGTCGATGACGCAGCTTGTGGAGATGGCTGTGGAGAAGTTCGCGCCGTCGCTCTACGCGTCGCTCGGAATTTTCCTGCCGCTTATAGCGGTGAACTGCGCGATACTCGGCGGTTCGCTTTTCATGCAGCAGCGCGGGTTCACCTCGGTGGGCACGGCTGTGTGTGCCGGTGGCGGGTGGGGGCTTGGCTGGCTCCTTGCCATAACTGCCGTGGCAGCGATAAGGGAGAGACTGGCAACCTACTCCAAAATTCCGGCTCCTCTGCGCGGAATCGGTATCACGTTTATCGTGACGGCCCTGATGGGTATTGCATTCATGAGTTTCCTTGGAATAAAGATATAACCGATGACACTGACTACTGTAGTTCTGGATGTGCTGTCGCTGACAGTGTGGACGGCTGTTGGAGTTTTCCTCGCCGTGACAATAGCTCTGGTGCTTATCCTGCTTGTGGCCAAGAGGTATCTTGTGTCGTCGGGCAAGGTGAAGATCACTGTTAATTCTGATGCTGAGATCGAGGTTGAGTCGGGGGCGTCGCTGCTCTCGTCGCTGGCCACTCAGAATGTGTTTCTGCCGTCGGCCTGCGGCGGCAAGGGAAGCTGCGGGCAGTGCAAGGTGCAGGTGTTCAGCGGCGGTGGTGAGATTCTGCCCACCGAGACGGTGCACTTCAGCCGCAAGGAGATAAAGGATCACTGGCGTCTTGGATGCCAGGTGAAGGTGAAATCGGACATGAGCATAGGCGTTCCGGCCTCGGTGATGAGTGTAAAGGAATGGGAATGCACAGTGCTCTCCAACAATAATGTGGCTACGTTTATCAAGGAGTTTATCGTGACTCTGCCTCCGGGCGAACACATGGACTTCCTGCCGGGATCATACGCTCAGATCAAAATACCTCCCTACAGCATCGACTATGACAAGGATATCGACAAGGCGTCGATAGGGGAGGAGTATCTGCCNTCGTGGGAGAAGTTCGGGCTGTTCGGGCTCAAGGCAGTGAACACCGAGACAACCGTGCGCGCATATTCGATGGCCAACTACCCGGAGGAGGGTGACCGCATCATGCTCACGGTGCGCATCGCAACTCCGCCGTTCAAGCCGAAACCCGAGGTGGGATTTCAGGATGTGCCGCCGGGCATAGCCTCAAGCTACATCTTCACTCTCAAGCCGGGCGACAAGGTGATCATGAGCGGCCCTTACGGTGACTTCCATCCGATCTTCGACAGCAAGAACGAGATGATGTGGATAGGCGGCGGTGCAGGTATGGCTCCGCTGCGCGCGCAGATCATGTATATGACCAAGACGCTGCACACAACCGACAGAGTGATGAATTATTTTTACGGTGCAAGAGCTCTCAACGAGGTGTTTTATCTCGACGATTTCCTGCAACTCGAAAAGGATTTCCCGAACTTCAAATTTCACCTTGCGCTTGACAGGCCTGATTCGGCGGCCGATGCTGCGGGCGTGAAGTACACTCCGGGATTTGTGCATCAGGTGATCTACGACACCTATCTGAAAAATCACGAGTCGCCTGAGGATATCGAATACTATATGTGCGGCCCGGGCCCGATGAGTGCGGCTGTGAACAAGATGCTCGACTCACTGGGTGTGGATCAGGAAAGCATACATTACGACAACTTCGGTGGCTGATAATAACACAGATATATATTACACAATAGAACGCGAAGGCCAGGGGCGGCTCACTGAAAAGATGAGCCGCTTTCTGGCGTTTGCGTTTCATGTGACTACGGCCGAGGATGCGCGTGCGACAGTGAAAAGGATGTCGAACGAATGGCATGACGCGCGGCATGTGTGCTGGGCGTATATGCTCGGGGCGTCGCGCACGGAGTATCAGAGCAATGACAACGGTGAACCATCCGGTACCGCCGGACGTCCGATATTGGGACAGATAAATTCGGCTGGACTTACCGACGTGCTTGTGGTCGTGGTGAGGTATTTCGGGGGAATAAAACTCGGAACTCCGGGACTTATCGCTGCTTACCGCGAGGCGGCGCGGCTGGCTCTGGAGGATTCGGGCAAGAAAGAGGTGGTAGAGGAAGGGACGATCGCGCTGTCGTGCCGCTATGAGGCTGTGAACGGCGTGATGAAAATTGTTAAAGAATTAGGTCTTACGATTATAAGTCAGGAGATGGGGATGGAATGCAGCTATGTGCTGTCGATGCCCCGGTCGCTGCTGACCGGGGTGGCGGGAAGGCTTGAGAAACTATCGGGCGTCAGAATGGAGTAGGTTCGGCCGGACCTGAGGTTATATCGGATGGCGAACCGAATGGAGATGCTGATGGGGAGTCGGGAAGATTCATGCTTGAACCGACAGAGGTGCGCATGCCTCCTCCGTCGAAGGCTGATACCGATGCGTCGGACCAGTTTTCGAAACGAGCGAATTTGGAGCGGAAGCGCAGATCGACATCGGCGACTTTACCACTACGGTGCTTGGCAATCTGAAATTCGGCAAGACCGCGTATGTCGCGCCCTTCGGAATCAACGTCGGAGTGCAGGTAATACTCCGGACGGTGTATGAAACATACAAGGTCGGCATCCTGCTCGATGGCACCACTCTCACGGAGGTCGCTGAGCTGGGGGCGTTTTCCCTCGTTGCCAGTGCCGCGTGACTCTACCGATCGGTTGAGCTGCGAGAGGGCGATGATGGGGATGTTGAGCTCTTTGGCGAGCTGCTTGAGCGAGCGGGAAATCATGCTCACCTCCTGCTCGCGGCTTCCGAAGCGCATGCCTGATGCGTTCATGAGCTGAAGATAGTCGATGATTATGATTTTAATGTCGTGCTCGCGCACAAGACGGCGTGCCTTTGTGCGGAGCTCGAAGATGGAGAGGGCGGCGGTGTCGTCGATGTAGAGCGGGGCGCTATAAAGGCGCTTTATGCGCGTCATGAGCTGATCCCACTCAGGCTGACTGAGCTGTCCGCTCTTGATGACTTCGCCCGGAAGCTCGCACACGTTACTTATAAGACGGTTGACAAGCTGGACGTTGGACATCTCAAGAGAGAATATGGCGACGGGTGTGTTGTAGTCGACCGCCATGTTTTTTGCCATCGAGAGGACAAACGCAGTTTTACCCATGGCAGGGCGGGCAGCAATAATAATAAGGTCAGATGCCTGCCAGCCTGATGTGATTTTGTCGATCTCGGTGTAGCCGGTCTCAAGTCCCGATAGGCCGGTCGTGCGGTTGGAGGCAGCTTCGATCTGCTCAATTGCCTGTTTGATGACAGGATCGATTTGCGTGACATCCTTCTTGACGTTGCGCTGCGAAATTTCGAAGAGCTTTCCTTCGGCTTCCTGAAGTAGATCGTCGACATCGTTTGTCTCATCGAAAGCTTTACCCTCGATGGTCGATGCAAAGCTGATAAGTTCTCGTGCAAGATACTTCTGTGCGACGATGCGTGCGTGGTATTCGACATTGGCACCTGAGAGTACGCGCGAAGTAAGCTGAGCGATATATACCGGTCCGCCAGCTGCCTCGATGTTGCCGTCGAGACGCAGCTGCTCGGTGACGGTGAGCATGTCGATGGGTTGCTGGCGCATACCAAGCTGCTGAACCGCCGAGTAGATCTTCTGATGTGCAGGTTCGTAGAAACTCTCAGGTTTGAGTATGTCGCAGACATTAGTATATGCGTCGCGCTCGAGCATGATTGCTCCGAGCACGGTCTGCTCGAGTTCGGTGTCGCGTGGCACCATGCGTCCGTCGGTGTCGGCGGCAGGATTGTGCCTTGGCTTTTCGTTTCGGAAGTTTCCTGAGCGCTGATTAAATTCTGGCATTTCGTAGTGTATGGTCAGTTTTGTGCCGTGGTGTGATCTCCGATCGGCGTGTCAAAGTTATATAATATAATTAAGATTGTGGCACAGTGAAGTTATAATGTGCAAAACTTTAATCATTACAATATAGAATGTAAGTCATTTGCTTGTGAAAAATATTGAAAAAAAAGTATACGTGTTGTAAAACAGTATAAATTGATGTCCGAAAAATTTTGTGCTAACGAAAAATAATAATATTTTTGCGGTTAGACTTGTGCGATGAAATCGAAGCGGTGTTGTTTCGACCAATCAATGAAGTAATCTATATAAAATCAATCATCATAATAACTAAAAAGTTTTCAAACAATTATGGAAGCTACCAAGCCCCAACAGACTGCTAAGGCAGTTAACGCCGGCCACAACGTCCGCGGCATCAAGAACGCCTTTTTGGTGATCATTGCCTGCTTCATTGTAGCTGTATGTCTCTTCCTTTTCTTCTTCGGTCACCCGAGCCACTTCGAGCTTGAGAACGCCGATGGCATCACTTCGATGGCATTTGCTGACGTGAAGGCCAACCCGACAGACCTTATCGGTACCATCTACATGGGCGGTATCATCGTGCCTGTTCTTCAGACCCTCTTCCTCACCGTTATCGTTCTTTCAGTAGAGCGTTACATCGCTCTCTCGAGCGCTAAGGGTAAGGGCAACATCACCAAGTTCGTCAAGGATATCAAATCTTGCCTCGCTACCAACAACATCGCTAAGGCTCAGGAGCTCTGCAAGCAGCAGAAAGGTTCAGTAGCAGCAGTTGTTGCAGCCGCTCTCGTACGCTACGAGGAGATGGACAAGAACACCGTTCTCACCAAGGAGCAGAAAGTTGCTACTCTTCAGAAAGAGGTTGAAGAGGCTACCGCAATGGAGATGCCTTCACTTCAGCAGAACCTCCCCATCGTTGCTACCCTCACCACTCTCGGTACTCTCGTAGGTCTTCTCGGTACTGTGATCGGTATGATCAAGTCGTTCCAGGCTCTCGGTGCTTCGGGTGCTCCTGACTCAAGCGAGCTCTCGAAAGGTATTTCTGAGGCACTTGTGAACACCGCCTTCGGTATCGCAACCGGTGCATTCGCTGTAAT
>JAAVGC010000081.1 GCA_014800445.1 Bacteroidales bacterium
CAAGTCTTACTGTCTGCTGTTTCATACTGCAAAAATAGCGTTTTTTCTCTCTGAACGTAACCAATCAGCGATTAGGGTATACATTACCTCAATCAGGGGCGGTATCTGGACGTATTCCGCCATATCTTTACAGTCGGAAAAACGTTTATAATCATGCGAACTCCAATAAAGACACTGGCAATAGCGGCACTTGCACTCTCGGCNGGTGCTTTCAACGTAAATTCACAAACTATGGATAATAACAGAAATACCGACACATCAATCGCTGCCGCAGAGCAGCTTAATCTCACTCAGGAATGGGACAAGGTTTTCCCGAAAAGCGACAAGGTTGACCANAGNAAGGTGACGTTTGTCAACCGCTATGGCATCACCCTTGCCGCCGACATGTATAGCCCCAAANGTGCTACGGGAAAGCTGCCGGCGATAGCTGTTAGCGGCCCGTTTGGAGCTGTAAAGGAACAGTCAAGCGGTCTCTATGCCCAGCAGCTTGCCGAGCGTGGTTTCCTCACGATCGCATTTGACCCCTCGTTCACCGGNGAGAGCGGAGGCACGCCGCGCCGNGTTGCATCGCCCGACATAAATGTGGAGGATTTCTCNGCCGCNGTGGATTTCCTGTCGGTTCAGCCCGATGTCGACGCTGAACGCATCGGCATACTCGGTGTGTGCGGCTGGGGCGGCATAGCTATTCAGGCCGCTATCAACGACCCGCGCATCAAGGCTACAGTTGCCTCNACNATGTACGACATGACCCGCGTGAGCGCAAACGGNTATTTCGATGCCGATAACTCCGCCGAGAAGCGCAACGCCACCCGCGCGGCACTCGCCCGCCAGCGCACCGACGATTACCGCAACGGCAGCTATCAGCGTGCCGGAGGNGTGGTTGACCCGCTCCCTGCCGATGCGCCCCAGTTTNTNAANGACTATCACGCCTACTACAAAACTCCTCGNGGCTATCACGCACGCTCCGGCAACTCCACCGANGGCTGGAACATGACTTCNGTGCTNCCGTTCATGAATTTNANATTCTATGAATATGCNGNCGAACTCGAGAGCGCCGTTATGATCGTGCATGGCGAGAACGCCCACTCCCGCTACTTCGGCGAGGACACATTCAAGCTCCTGCATGGCGACAACAAGGAGNTNCTCATTGTGGCCGACGCTACCCACTGCGATCTCTACGACAATCTCGACAAGATNCCGATGAACCAGATCGCAACATTCTTCACCACCTGGATGCCNGCGNAATAATGACCACACAGGANTTTATCGAAGNGATGGCCTCGGGCGACGTGATCACCGGAGGCTCGCCNGTNCACGCCAAGATGCACGAGCTCAGTCANGANGCGATANGNATCACNATGCAGATNAACAACGCNTACCACANCCANGAGGANATAATCGCGCTGATGTCGGAGCTGACAGGGAAACCGGTGCATGAAAGCTTCGGGCTATTCCCGCCGTTCTACACCGACTGCGGCAAAAATATCACNATAGGCAAACGCGTGTTCATCAANTCNGGCTGCAAGTTTCAGGATCAGGGTGGCATAACGATAGGCGATGACGTGCTTGTGGGACACAACTGCGTCATAGCAACCATCAATCACGCAATGGATCCCGACCGGCGCGCCGACATGATGGTCGCCCCTGTGACAATCGGCGACAAAGTGTGGATCGGCGCAAATGTGACAATCCTTCAGGGGGTGACGATAGGTGAAGGTGCCATAATAGCCGCCGGCGCGGTCGTCAACCGCGACGTGCCGCCCCGCACAATCGTCGGCGGCCTCCCCGCCCGCATCCTCAAGCACCTCTGATCCCCGCCACGACAAAAATATACTAAAAGACTTCACCCGGTAACTGGGCTTATGTCCGGTCACCGGGTGATTTTTGTATAACTGAGGAGGGAGGAGGTGAGGCGGCTGCGGGGGCGGGAACGGGGGTTGCGGCGTGGGGCGTAGGCTGTGACGCGGAGGAGGGCGAGGCAACGGCGAAGGGTGGCCGGGTCGCGGTCGGCGTGGCGGAACATGTTGAGCAGGCAGTTGCAGGCGGCACAGAAAGTCCGATCGTGAGCTGCCCGNAGNAACGCCGGATCGGCGGCGATTTCGGGAATACAGCNTACGCGCCCGACGACGTCGAGCATATCCTTGCGGCGATCGCTCCACACCGACAGGGTGCTGCGTGGGTTGCGCCGGTAATGGTAGACTGCNGCCGAGGTGAGCGCGACAGCCGATGCCCGGAGAAACAGCCGTGGCATTATGTCGAGGTCTTCATAGATGTGGCCGTCCCAAAGGCGCAGGCCGTCAAACAGATGGCGCGAAAAAATCTTACCCCACAGCGAGGAGTTGAGCCNCGGGTCGGTCTGATAGAGAAGTGTCTCGGTTGCGGCACGGGAGTCGATCACCGAGGTTACNGGCGGTAGAGCGGATACGTCCTTTTCGCGACGAATGTAGGCTCCGCAGGCTATGGGAGCGCGGAAAGTGATTGCAGCCCGAAGAAGGGTTGCTATAGCGTCGGGAAGAAGGCGGTCGTCGGCGTCGACAAAGACAATCCACCGCCCCGAAGCTATGTCGAGAGCGGAGTTACGTGCCGTGGACTGGCCGCAGTGAGGTTGCCGGAGGACACAGATAGTTTCTGGATGTGCGCCGCGATAACGCGCCAAGAGCTCAGGGGTGGCGTCGGTGCTGCCGTCGTCGACTACAATCACTTCCATGCCGAACTCCCCCGATTGCGATAGCACAGAGTCAAGACAGTTACAAATGGTATCGTCGCAATTATATGCCGGTATTATGACCGAAACCGACTCCATGACACTCTGCGGTCACAGTTTAATGGGTGAGGCCGGACGCGACTCCCGGTTCACACGGTCAAGAGCGGTGACGGTGAAGCGCGTACCACGGGGGCAATCCTCGGGAATATCCCACGAGTCGACCCCGCGAACTATGGCCTGAATGCAGGTGGGATCGTCGACCGTATCACTATCGGAATCAAAGCGGTAAACCACAAAGGCAACGGCATCATTGAGTGACTGGGCAGTGGATGACCGTGGAGCACGCCAACGCAACTGCCCATCAGCGACGTGAAGCATGGCGGGGGCATCGGGCAATGCCACTCCCTCGGCAAGCCAGGGATATTCAGGAGGCAATGCAGGCAGAATGTTGAGGTCGGCCATGGCGGTGTGAGCTCCTTTGTAGTCAGAGGTCAGCGCGGAGGCATACCACCAGCAGTTTCCCGCCACCGATGGCAGTGCGCGTGAAATATCGATTTTTTCTGCCAGTTCGTCATAATCCATGCACTTCTGCAGATCCTGCCCGATAAATACATATCGACCATAGGCGTGATCGTTCCACCAGTCGGCAAGCTCGCGTGCCGGAGCACGGTCATGGCTGAGCGGCCAGTAAAGCTGCGGTGCCTGGTAATCGATCCAACCCTCACGCGCCCAGAGAAGCACGTCGGCATAGAGATCGTCGTAGTTCTGAAGCCCGTTGGTAGGACTGCCATCGGGGTGCGACGACTTGTTGCGCCATATACCGAATGGACTTATGCCGAAACGCACCCAAGGCTTGCGGGAACGTATGGTCGACGAAACTTTGCTTATGAGCGCGTCAACGTTGGCACGACGCCAGTCGGAGAGAGATTTTCCATTTCCAAGCCGTGCGAATGAGGCAGAATCGTCGAATTTCTGTTTACCGACAGGATAGGGATAGAAATAATCGTCAAAATGGATTGCATCGATATCGTAATTTGTGACAATATCATCGACCACCTTGCAGATCCAGTCCTGATTCTCCGGAAGGGCCGGATCAAAGTAGAGATTGCCGTTATAACGCACGGTGCGTTCAGGATGCTTCCGGGCAACATGTGAGACAGGAAGCGTCTGTGTGCGCGACGATGTGATGCGATAAGGATTTAGCCATGCATGAAGCTCCATCGATCTTGCATGGCACTCGTCGACCAGATACTGCAACGGATCCCACCCGGGATCATTTTGCGCCGACCCCGACAGCCACCGGCTCCACGGCTCATGCGAGGATCGGTAGAAAGCGTCGGATTGCGGACGCACCTGAAAAATCACGGCATTGATTCCTGCCTGCTCCATTATGTCGAGCTGCTCCGAGATCCACTCGCGGTTCTGCTCNGGTGTGCGACGGGAGTAGTGATCCTGAAAGACGGTCTGAATCCACGCCGCCCGCATCTCGCGTTTTGGGGAGGNTGCCGGGATCTCAGTGGCAACAGCGCAAAGCAGAATGATCGAAAACAGAATGCGTAATTTCATATTGGAAATAATGAGGGCGGCGCAGAAAAATTCCGCGCCGCCTGTGTGGATTTATTGTTCTATTAGAGCCGGCGCACCGGCCTNGAATCAGTGCAACACAAGTTGGTTGACGAGCTTAAGCGNATTGCAGCTTACAGTTACGTTGTCGTCAGTCACAACATACTGGAAATTGCCATTNAGACCGCTGTAAGGTATAAAACCCGATATATGCGAAACAGTCATCTCGGGATCTTCTTTGCCCTCAGTGTCGTATTTTGTCACAACCTTAGCTGCGAAACTATCGTTGGAGCTGAAGAGGATACCACTTGCATCAAGAGTGTAGGGAATATTCTCAAAGAGATATGTTTTTGTGGCAGACTGGGTATCGGTCAAAGAAGTAAAGAACGAGTAAATGTTTACGGTATTCTTCTTTGTGTCAAACACAAAGCCATACTCAATATTCTTGTTCTCCAGGCTGGTTCCTGTAACCGGATTTCTCACATAAGTATCGCCACCGAAGAGCGAGACATTATTTTTCATGTCGTTAAATTCATAGCCTGCGTTGTAGAGCTGCGAACCTGTCCATATCCATGAAGAACAAATGTTGACAACTTCATTGTCGGCAATCATAGAAATGTTAATCCAGTTTCCGTTGACCTGAAACACGAAACTTTCAAGCATAGTGGAAGCTCCAGAAGGGGTTACAAAGGCCTGTTTCACCTCAAGACCGCCATTTTCAGTCACTTTGACAGGCATCTCGGGAGTGGTGAAGGTGATGTTGCCCGACTCCAGACGAAGATTGGTGAAGGTAATCGCCATATTGGAGCTGGCACCGGAAGTAGTGAGTTTGATCTGAAGCTTCGGAGGCTCGGGAGTGGTGACGTTGCCGCCAGCATCCAGACGCATGAGAAGATCAGTTGCCTCGTAGGTGACAGTGTTGGTTGTGGTATCGGTAGCATCACCGAAGTTGCAAGCGGTCACCGACACTCCGATAACAAGAGCCGCGAGTATTGATTTCAGAGAGAATTTCATCTTTTTATTATTCAGTTTAATATTCAAATTGGTTTATAAGAAAGTTGTGCAAATATCGGCAATTTTTTCAGAAGTAAAACAGGGTGTGTACGTAAAATTAGTTAATAAACTATTATAGTTGTATATACAATATTATCATCGCAGCAGCCGCACTCATTTAAAGCGAGTTACGTCATCAATGAGCCGTTCACCCTCGCTTCCGCGAGCTCCCTCGCGCTCGGCGGCGGGGCGTATGATGTAAGTATCGTAGTAAGAGATCATCAGAGTTGTCACCGGCAGAGCGATAAGCATACCGAGAATGCCGAGCAGCGACCCCCATATTGAGAGCGAGAGAAGAATGATGGCAGGATTAAGCCCCATAGCCTTACCCATAATCTTGGGAGTGAGTATAATATCGGCCACAATCTGCACCACGGCATAGACCGCCATGCACTCCCACCAAATCGGCCAGAAGTCGATCGACGAGTCAATGGAAACGACGATGCAAAGCAGAGTGACAGGAATAAGCGACACAAACTGAAGATAAGGCACCATGAAAAGCACTCCGATAAAAAGTCCCATGATGACCGCAAGCGGCAACCCGACGATAAGAAACCCGACGCTATAGATTACAGCCACAATAGCCGCAATAAGAGCCTGTCCGCGGAAATAGTGATTCATGCTTTCCTTCACATCTGAGGAAATCTTCTGCACATGTGTGCGGTATTTGGGAGGAACAAGGTCACGGAATCCGCGCATCAGACGCTCATAGTCGAGCAGAATGAAGGCTACGTAGACGAAGATTATCGCCCAGCTCAGAAACTCAAAGATTATGCCTACGCCACCTGACACGAGCCTGATAAGATAGCTTATGATTCCCTGCATGTCCTGGTCGGTGAGCCACTGGGTGATTTGCTTGAAGTTGAGACTTCGGTGGATAGCTTCGTGAATCTCGGGGGGAAGAAATGGAATAACCTCGCCCGACGACTCGGAATAGCGCTGTAGCAACGACGCCATGACGTGAAGCTCGTCGATAATCGACGGGATGCAGAAATAGCATAATATCAGGAAGAATACAAGTGTCTCGGAGAGTGTGACAAGTATAGGTACAACCCGGCTGCGCAAATGCAGCAACTGCTTGTTGAAGCGCACGAACGGCTCCATCATGTAAGCTATCAGACAAGCGACACCAAATGGCAGGAGTGCCGAACGCAGACGATAGATGAGCCAGACCGTAAACACAAATCCCGCGATCGACAGTACAAGCCTGACAACACGGTCGAGAGTGAATGGCTGCCTTGATATTATGGGCATACTATGTGAGAATGTTTATTTCAATTGTGGCCAAATTCGCAATAAAGATAAGAAAATATTGGTTAGCTTTGCAGTTGCAATTGAAAAATCAATCATTATCACAAATATGACCAAGCAACTTCAACTTTATCTCAATGACAAGGCATGGGCCCGCTGGACGGCTCTGGCGCTTATAGCGTCGATGATGTTCTTCGCCTACATGTTTGTCGACGCGCTGGCTCCTATCAAGAGTCTGCTTGAACCTCAGTTCGGATGGAATTCTGCGACCTATGGTACCTACCGTGCATCGGAATATATCATCAACGTGTGCGGTTTCCTTATTGTGGCGGGATTTATTCTCGACAAAATGGGAGTGCGTTTCACCGGCGTACTCTCGGCATCGCTCATGTTTGTGGGTGCTTGCATCAAGCTCTACGGCCTAAGCACTTTCTTCAAAGGCACCGGCTTCGAGCAGTGGCTCAACTCATGGTGGGTATCGATGCCCGCAAGCGCTAAAATGGCATCGTTCGGCTTCATGATTTTCGGCGTGGGCTGCGAAATGGCAGGCACTACTGTGTCGAAAGCTATTGCCAAGTGGTTTAAAGGCAAAGAAATGGCACTTGCCATGGGACTTGAGATGGCACTTGCCCGTATCGGTGTGTTTGCGATCTTCTCAATTTCTCCCCTGATCGCCGAGAGTTTCGGATCGGCAGTTATCCCTGTGGCATTCTGCACGGTGCTTCTGCTTATCGGCCTCATCAACTACTGCGTGTTCTGCGTGATGGACACCAAACTCGACCGTCAGCTCGGTGCAAGTGCCACCGAGGAAGGGGGCGAGGAAGAGTTCAAGATGTCGGATGTCACAAAAATCTTCTCGAGCAAAGTATTCTGGATCGTGGCACTGCTCTGCGTGCTCTATTACTCGGCGATCTTCCCCTTCCAGGCCTACGGCGCAGAAATGCTCCAGTGCAATCTTGAAGGCATCTCCCCCTCGCAGGCTTCCAACATCTTCCGCTGGTTCCCGATCGGTGCAGCCGCAATCACAGTGTTCCTCGGCAACTATCTTGACCGCAAGGGTCACGGTGCTACGATGCTGATATGGGGCGCTATGCTGCTGATATGCTGCCATCTGGTATTTGCATTCCTGCTTCCTGCCACACACAGCAAGCTTCTTGCCTACGTAACAATCGTCGTGCTCGGCATCTCGTTTGCCCTCGTGCCCGCCGCGCTTTGGCCCTCAGTGCCCAAGATCATCGACGAGCGTGTGCTCGGCAGTGCCTACTGCCTTATATTCTGGGTGCAGAACATCGGTCTCTGNCTTGTGCCTATGCTTATCGGCTACGTTCTCGACAAAGTGAACGCAACTAACCCAGCCGTGGTAGCCGCCCTTAATGAAATCGCAACACAAAAAGCCGCAGGTGTCGAGGATCCCAATGTGTTCGTGCCCTACAACTACACGATCCCGATGGTGATCTTCGCCGGATTCGGAGTGCTCGCACTTATATTTGCCTTCGTNCTACTCGCTATGGACAAGAAGCATCACTACGGTCTTGAGCTTCCCAACATACAGACTCCGGCCACCGAGGCCGCCGANGCTGCCGCTGCCGAAGAGTAATGTTATTTTTCCACACCCGCACAAGCGGGCAACTCATTCNCCACACCGAGATGTAAATTTATCCCGGTGTGGGGAATTGAATTAACATCATCTTATGGCGGAGAGCTCAGAGAACTCAGAATACTCTGAGAAGTGAGATNCGATTAAGAAAAGAGTGCCAAATCCTGTCGGCTGACGGGATTTTTTTGTAATTTAGCACCGTCATGAATTTTATCGTGAAAATAAAACCGATTGCCATGAATGCAATCATAGCCGGACTACTCTGCGGATGCGCGGGAAAGTCGGGCAATACAGTCGTGGCCACCGAAACGGTGAGCGAGCAACTGCCCGCCGCCAAGGTTNTGCCTTTCAACNCCGATAGTGCTTACCGCCTCATTGAGCGTCAGCTTGATTTCGGCTACNGNGTGCCGGGGACTGAATCACACGACCGCTGCGGCGAGTGGCTTGCCGCCGAACTCGCNGCCCGTGGCGCCGACACCGTGATGGTGCAGCGCGGCGAAGTNACTGCATGGAACGGTGACCGTCTGCCCATAGCCAACATAATGGGACGATGGAATCCCGATGCTGCCGACCGCGTGCTGCTACTGGCGCACTGGGACAGCCGTCCGTGGGCCGACAACGAGACCGACAACGTGAAGCGCGACCAACCGATACCAGGCGCCAATGACGGTGCAAGCGGNGTGGCTGTGCTGCTTGAACTCGCCCGCAACNTGAAAGCATCGGNGATCGACAANGGCATTGACATTCTGCTGGTTGACGCNGAGGACTACGGCACGCCCGAACACGCCTCGGTGTGGAGCGGAGAGAGCGAGGACTCATGGTGNCTCGGCACNCAATACTGGCTTGAGAACATGCCTGAGTTNAAGGGACGCACAGGTAAACCAGCCTATGCCATACTGCTCGACATGGTGGGAGGATATAACGCTAAGTTTCATCGCGAATATTTCTCCAATCGCCTTGCTTCNAAAATAGTGGANAAGGTGTGGAGTGCAGCTGCACAAGCCGGCCACGGCGACCGCTTCGTGAACGCCGACGGCTCACCGGTGACCGACGACCATGTGTATCTGCTCAAATCCGGCATACCGGCCATCGACATAATCGAATGCAACAATGCTGAAACAGGCACTTTCAACCCCACATGGCACACTCATGCCGACGGAATAGGTGCCATCGACCGCGCCACACTCGGAGTTGTGGGCGAGACCGTGGCACAGGTGCTTGTAAATCCGTAAATAAAAAGAATTCTGAAAAATGACAATAGATCAGTCACAGCAGGAGATCATCGACGAATTTGCCGACATCGATGACTGGATGGACAAGTATGCGATGATCATCGACATGGGCAACGCCCTCCCTCCGATCGACGAGAAATACCGCACTCCCGAACACCTTATAGAAGGCTGCCAGAGCCGCGCATGGCTCAATGCCGCCCTTGATGACGAGGGAAAGGTGATATACACCGCCGACTCGGATGCAATCATTGTGAAAGGCATTATCTCGATGCTCGTCAACGTGCTGTCGGGTCACACTCCGCAGGAAATCCTCGACAGCGACCTGCATTTCATCAAGGAGATAGGTCTTCAGGAGCACCTCTCCCCCACGCGCAGCAACGGCCTGCTGGCTATGCTGAAACAGATGCGCCTCTATGCGCTTGCATTCAAGGAACTTCAGGAGAGCGGCGCTCTAAAGGAAATCAAAGAATCCTGATACAATCAAANAAAGAAAACAAAACAATAATACCAATCTTCACAAACACTACGACAGATGTTCAAGAACCAACCGTCGGGCCTCTATGTGCTTGCGCTTGCCAACACCGGCGAACGCTTCGGCTACTACACGATGCTCGCAATCTTCCTGCTGTTTCTACAGGCAAAGTTTGGATTTGACTCGACCGTTTCGGGTCAGATCTACGCAATCTTCCTTGCCCTCGTGTACTTCATGCCGCTTCTCGGAGGCTTCGTGGCTGACAAGTGGAGCTTCTCGAAGTGCGTTGTCACGGGTATTTTCGTGATGTTCTTCGGCTATCTCGTTATGGCCATCCCNACTCCAATCCGTGAGACCTCGTCGCTGCTCATCCTTTTNGGCGCACTGACGCTGATCGCGATAGGCACAGGTCTGTTCAAAGGCAACCTTCAGGTAATGGTGGGCGACCTCTACAACTCGCCTCAGTATGCCTCGCAGCGCGACAATGCGTTCTCACTTTTCTACATGGCAATCAACCTCGGCTCGATGGTCGCTCCTTTCGCCGCTACAAAGATGGTGGATATAGCACTCTCTAAGGCTGGCTTCAGCTATTCGGCCGACCTACCCGCCCTGTGCAACGCCTATCTTGAGAACGGCAGCGGCGCCGAGGCTATCCAGCAGGCCGCCAATGCCGCCAACATGGCAGTAAACAACGTGGGCGAATTCGCCACACAGTATCTCGAAGCCCTCACCAACGGCTACAGCCTCGGTTTCAGCGTGGCTTGCTTCTCGCTTGTGGTGAGCTTCCTGATCTACATGCTTGGCCGCCGCACCTACGCCCACATCGTAGGCAACAAGAAAGAGGGCGGTAATGCCGCAGCTGTTGCCGCCGGACCGGAGCTTACACCCGCCCAGACCAAGCAGCGTGTGGTAGCCCTGATGCTCGTGTTCTCGGTGGTGATCTTCTTCTGGATGGTGTTCCACCAGAACGGCGCAACCCTCACCGAGTTTGCAAAGAGCTGCACCTCGCCTGAGGCTACAGGCTGGACCCGCATCGGCTTTAACGTGGGCGCTCTCCTCACAATCGCAGCCGGCGTGTGGGCTCTCTTCGTAGCGTTCCAGTCAAAGGGCACGAGCCGTGTTGTCTCGCTCATCGTGCTTGCTGCTGCCGCAGTGGGTGTTTTCTTCTTCTACCAGTACACTCCCGATGCTGTGACCGGTATTCAGCCGCAGCAGTATCAGCAGTTCAACCCCTTCTATGTGGTTGCCCTGACCCCGGTTTCGCTTGCCCTCTTCGGATGGCTCGCCCGCAAGAAAAAAGAACCCAGCGCACCGCGCAAGATCGGCTACGGCATGATCATGGCCGGTGTAGCATACGGCGTGATGGTGATCGGTTCGCTGTCGCTCGTCGGCACAAACGGTGCAGTCTCACCCAACTGGCTTATCTCAACCTATCTGCTTCTGACATTCGCCGAGCTTCTGCTCTCACCCATGGGCATCTCGTTTGTGTCGAAAGTTGCTCCCCCGAAACTCAAAGGCGCTATGATGGGCGGCTGGTTTGCAGCCACCGCTATCGGTAACTACCTCGTTTCGATCCCGATGCTTCTCTGGGGCAAGATCCCCACATGGTCGGTATGGGCGATCCTTATCGTGATCTGCCTTATCTCGGCCGGCTTCATCTTCGCAGTGATGAAGAAACTCGAAGCTGCCACAGGCGACTCAGAGACTCCCGAAACACTTGAGACAGTAGAGGAGGAAGCCATCTGATAAAAGCTTTCAGAACTTACATAATTCTTGTCGGTACTCTCCCCTACACGGGAGATGCCGGCAAGAATTTTACATTAGAAGACTTTGCAGACTATGGAGCGATTTAATGAGATGCAGCAGATAAAGCGTCACTTCTTTGCGATGCGCAACGGGGTGATAGCCGACGTGCTGCGGAAAGCGGGAAGNCCCTTCCGCATAATTTTCGGACTCACACTGCCGCAACTGACCGACGTGGCCAAGGCAACAGGCATGAATGCCGAACTGTCGCGCCGGCTATGGGACAACAAGACCACACGCTGCTCCATGCTGCTTGCTCCCATGATAATGCCGGCGGAGGAGATCACCCNCGGGGAAGTGATGCAGTGGATTGCAGAAGCTCCCTCGACCGAAGTGACCGATGTGCTGTGCCTGAAGCTGCTAAGACGGTTGCCTCACGCCGNAGAGCTTGTGGGGGTGCTTGCCGGGAATGATGACACACTTTCGCGATACACGGCACTACGNCTTGCNCTGAATCTGGTGCGCGAACCTGATGCTCCGCTTGACGAGTGGGAACGTATGGCGCTCGATGAGGAGAAAAGCGGAGTGACAATGACGCGCGGCATCGCGCGCCAGCTTGCTGATGAAATTGATTTCATTAAGAACCCGATATGACCGAGAACGTCAGAGACATAAAAATAGAAGATTTCGACTACCCGCTGCCCGACGGCCGCATCGCGCTGCATCCGCTCGCCGAGCGTGACCGCTGCAAGCTGCTGGTGTGGAAAGCAGGGAAAGGAATCGAAGATCATGTGTTCAGCGATCTGCCGGAGCTACTCCCTGCCGACAGCGTGCTGGTGTATAACAACACGCGNGTCATCAACGCACGTCTGCGTTTCCGCAAGGGGGAGAGCGATGAGGGAGCGCTTATAGAGGTGTTCTGTCTCGAACCGGTCACACCGGCCGATTATGCACAGAATTTCGCTTCGACACAGAGCTGCTCATGGACCTGTCTGGTCGGAAATTCAAAGAAGTGGAAGCCGGAATTGACACTGAAGCGCACGCTCANTATCGATGGTAAGAATGTCACACTCTCTGCCCGGCGCGCCACTGCCTCCTCACCTGTTACGGTGACATTTGAGTGGAGCGATGACGCGTTCACGTTCTCCGACATCATAGGAGCAGCAGGTGAGATACCCATTCCGCCATATCTGAACCGCAAAAGCGAGGAATCGGACAGCCGCGACTACCAAACCGTGTTCTCGCGCATCGAGGGCTCGGTAGCCGCTCCCACTGCCGGCCTGCATTTCACCCCCGCACTGCTCGAAGCGGTGGATCGCCGGGGAGTGCAGCGACGCGAAGTGACACTTCACGTGGGAGCCGGAACATTCCAGCCGGTGAAAAGCGAGGATATAGGGCATCATCCGATGCACGCCGAGTTCATAGCCGTGGACCGCACCCTCATTGAGGAGCTGGCGCAATGGACTGCCGACGGCCGACCGATAATTGCCGTAGGCACGACGTCGGTGCGCACTCTTGAGAGCCTATATCAGATAGGCACACTCATGGCAGCCGGACGATGGGAGGGCGAGGTGCCTCAGTGGTGGCCCTACGATCCCGCACATCCGGATCTATCGGCACACGATGCACTTGAAACAATACTCGCCAACATGGAAGGTGATACGCTCGTAGCCGATACCCGACTGATAATAGCCCCCGGCTACCGCTACCGCATAGTCGACGGCATGGTGACCAATTTCCATCAGCCTAAATCGACACTGCTGCTGCTCGTGTCGGCCTTTATTGCCCAAGCTGCCGGCGATGGGCGCGAGTGGCNCCGACTCTACGACCATGCGCTTGCCGACGAGGATTACCGCTTCCTCAGCTACGGCGACGCGTGCCTGTTGATGAAATGACGATGAAACATAGACTCCTTTTCCTCATTGCTATCCTGCTTTCGGCGGTTGCTGCGGCATCTGCCGGAAAGGTTTACGGCGTAAAGGATATACCGAATGTGCACGTGGCCGACCGTACACGCTTTCTGTCGAACCCCGACGGAGTGATCTCGCCACGCGCGCAGCAGCTTGCCGACTCAATAATGAGCGATATCTGGCGCAAGTCGTCGGCCGAGGTCGTGACTGTGGTGGTGGAGGATATAGGCGATGACACTGACCCCGACACTTTTGCCACCGAGTTGTTCGAGCACTGGGGAATCGGCAAGAAGGATAAGGACAACGGCTTGCTGCTGCTCGTGGCCGTGAACCAGCGGGCGGCAGTCCTACGCACCGGCTACGGCATCGAAGGAGTAGTGCCCGATATCACTGGAGGAAAAATCCTGCGCCACGACTTGTTCCCAAGGTTCAGGGAAGGCGACTACGACGGCGGCGTGATAGCCGCGCTGTCGACCCTCAACACAATCATCACTGATCCTGAAGCACGTGAGGAGCTCATGTCGGTCTACGGCAACGATGCCGGCGCCGGAAACAACGATGGTGAAGAGATGTGGAGGGCATACCTCGCATTCTGTATGGTCATCAGTGCTGCGCTGTTGGGTTATGTCCTGCTTGTACTTTTCTCGGGTGCTGAGCCGCAGGAGAAATACACACGGCTTCAAAAGATGCGGCTGCTCACGGCCGTAGCTACTCCGTTCTGCCTCTTTATGCCTGCCCCGGCACTCCTGCTGCTGTTGTGGCAGATGAAACGGCTGCGCCATGAAGCGCCTAAATGCCCGCGTTGCTCCACGCGAATGCGCCGGGCTACCCCTGAAGAAGAATCGCGCTGGCTCACCCCCGCCCAGCAGACCGAACGGCGCATCAATTCGGTAGAACATGACGTGTGGGTGTGTCCGTCGTGCGACTATGGCATGGTGCGCTCCTACCCCAATCCCTCCTCCCCCTATCAGAAATGTGATCACTGCGGAGCCAAAGCAGCCCGACAGATAGATAACCGGGTGTTGCGCCCTGCCTCCTACAGCATGGAGGGAGAAGGCGCACAGACATTCTACTGCGAGAATTGCGGCAATCAGACGCATAAACGCTACCGCATACCCCGCAAGCAGCGGCCGGTGGTAATCGTAGGCGGTCTGGGCGGCCGCGGNGGNGGTTTCGGTGGTGGTGGCTTCAGTGGCGGAAGTTTCGGCGGCGGCATGACCGGCGGCGGTGGCGCTTCCGGCCGCTGGTAATACCACAGTCATTAAGGAGACGCAAAAAATAGCTATCTTTGCGNAAAGTTAATTCTGAAATAAAGTTACTGATATGAGATATTTTACTTCGGTCAATGATATAGGCCCGCTCGACAAAGCTGTGAAAGAAGCACTTGAAGTGAAGCAGAACCGGTTTGCATACAGTCATCTCGGACGCAACCGCACTCTGCTCATGATTTTCTTCAACTCATCGCTGCGCACACGCCTGAGCACGCAGAAAGCTGCCATGAATCTGGGCATGAATGTGATCGTTCTCGATGTGAACAACGGTGCATGGAAACTCGAGACCGAGCGTGGGGTGATCATGGACGGCGACTGCCCCGAACACCTGCTTGAGGCCGTGCCTGTCATGGGTTGCTACTGCGACATNATAGGAGTGCGCAGCTTCGCCAGGTTTGAGAACAAGGAGGATGACTACAATGAGAAGATCATCAACCAGTTCATCAAATACTCCGGTCGCCCGGTATTCTCNATGGANGCTGCTACAGGTCATCCNCTTCAGGCNTTTGCCGACCTCATCACAATAGAAGAATACAAGACCAAGGCCCGNCNTAAAGTGGTGCTCACATGGGCTCCCCATCCCCGCGCACTGCCGCAGGCCGTACCCAACTCGTTTGCACAGTGGATGAATGCCGCCGGATATGATTTCGTCATCACCCATCCCAAGGGCTATGAGCTCGCGCCTGAATTTGTGGGCAACGCNAANGTNACCTANGANCAGGACGAAGCTCTGCGTGGTGCCGATTTCGTCTACGCCAAAAACTGGTCAGCCTATGCCGATCCCAACTACGGTCAGATNCTCTCNAAAGACCGNGCGTGGACAATCACGACCGAGAAAATGGCGCTGACCGACAACGCCTANTTCATGCACTGCCTCCCTGTACGCCGCAACATGATCGTCAGCGACGATGTCATTGAGAGCGATCGCTCGCTTGTCATCCCTGAGGCCGCCAACCGCGAGATTTCGGCCGAAGTCGTGCTGAAGCGTATGCTNGAGAGCCTCTGATNCCTNGGAAATTCAGACTTACAATTGCGGCTCGCCGGGATNGGCGAGCCGCAATGTAATATATAGCCGTTAATACTATATNTCATGCAAGTCATTTTGCAAAGCCTTCATCTCTATGAATGGTGCGGTTGCAAAGAGAGGGACATTGGTAACCCAATCCTGTTTTTCAAACCCTTTCATTGTGAAACGATAACCACGCATACTTGTCGAGGCATTATCTACCGTGATAAATTGTCGCAATGATTTTGCACGCGTATTCTCTTCAGCCTTGACCTCAACAGGTAAAAGTTGCGAACCGGCCTGAACAATAAAGTCAATTTCCATCGAGGAATTTTCCTTAGCATAATATGCAAGCACGCAATTATTTACGGTGATCGCCTGAGTCAATACATAGTTTTCAGTAAAAGCTCCCTTGAATTCTGAGAAAATATTATTACCGATAAGCATAAGTGCCGCAGGTGCTTGAGCCATGGCCCCAAGAAGTCCTACATCAAGCAGAAAAAGTTTGAAAGCGTCTTTCTCAATATAGAAATTCAGAGGTATGGCAACTTTTCTGACACGACAAACTTTGTAAACAAGTCCGGCATCTACAAGCCATTGTATCGCCTTTTCATAATCGGCTGAACGCGCCCCTTTACGCAAAGCTCCGAACACAAACTTCTTGTTCTCCTTGGCAAGTTGCGACGGGATTGACTGAAACACAAGCCGCGCGCGCTGAGTATCACTCCCGGCATGTTTGGCGATGTCTGCTTCATAAGCCGATAATATATCGGTCTGCACTTTTCTAACAGCCTCAGGATTGCGGGTCTTTATAAAAGTCAGAACCGATTCAGGCATTCCACCGACAAAATAATACTGTCGCAATAGTCCTACATAATCAACCAACAGGCTGTTTACTACCGAATAATTCTCCTGCTCCCTTAACAGTTCCGCCTTCTTATCTTCACCGAGAGCATACAAAAATTCTGTAAACGTCATAGGGTATAAGTGCAGAATATCGACCTTACCTGTCGGAAAAGAGAATCCCTCCATGTTCTGCACTCCAAGTAATGATCCTGCCACTGCAACACAAACCTCGGGTGCATCCTCCTGGAAATACTTGAGTGAAGCAACAACCTCCGGGACATCTTGCACTTCATCGAGAAAAACAAGAGTTTTACCGGGTCTTATCTCTTCCCCACTCAATGCCGACAATCCGATCAATATCCTGTTGATATTTTTATCTTCTGAAAAAAGTTCCTTTATGGCCGGATTCATAAAACAGTTTATATAGACCATATTATCGAACTCTTTTTTTCCGAATTCTTTTAGAATATATGTCTTCCCTACCTGACGTGCGCCATATAACATAAGAGGCTTACGTGATTCCGATGCCTTCCAATCCAATAGCTGCGAATAAATACTGCGTACCATGTTAACGAAATGCTTGATTATTCTGCAATATTACAATTTTATTGGGGAACTTCTGCACTTTCACCACATTTTTATNGGNGAATAATTGTATACTNACTACATTTTTATGGGCGAATAATTGTANTCNNACAACATTTTTATGGACGAACTTTNCTCCTGCAACTACATTTTTATTGGGATNAGTAAGTTTGACAAACTCCGNGACTTGTATTCATGAGCTTTTGCANCTGTAGGGTTGTTCCACCGAATTATTTGACTAAATTTGTAATATACAAACACAGAAGCATAAATCACGCACACCACATGGTAAACCGCAAGACTCAGGANTTAGTCAATTCACTGAAAAGCAAAGATAAGAAGCGCGTTCTTTTNGTNTGTCTCGGCAATATTTGCCGCTCACCGGCAGCCGAAGGGATCATGCGAGATATTGTCGCTGAGGNCGNCGACACCGACCGCTGGGTCATTGACTCGGCNGGGATCGGTGGATGGCATGTGGGGCAGCAACCCGACCACCGCATGTGCGTTCATGCACGCCGTCGTGGTATAGACCTGACGTCACAACGCTGCCGTCAGGTGCGTCCGTCGGATTTCGATGATTTTGACATCATCATCGGGATGGATGCGTCAAATCTATCTGACCTGCGCGAACTTGCACCTACCGTCGAAGCCGAGCGCAAGATTGTGGGAATGGCCGAGTTTGTGACCATGGCCACACGCTACGATCACATCCCCGACCCCTACTACGAGGGTGCCGAGGGGTTTGAACTGGTACTCGATCTGCTTGGCGACGCTTGCCGTAACTTCTACAATGAATGTCGATGAGATCTATTCTCTTTTCTATAGCCGCAGCATTAGCCACCATGATCACAGGGTGCGGTGGCAACAGCGATGACACGGCCGCGAGCCATGCCGACAGTGAGATCGATCTGCTGCTTGCCGGTGAAGAGCCCTCAAACCCCTTCACGCAGCATTATGGTTCGATGCCACCCGGAGGCATAAAGATGAAGATAAACTCGGTCGGTGGAAACCTCGGACGTGTATTCAACGACAGCAACTACAAGCACCTCGATGCAGCAGCAGCGATTGGGATTACCCCGATAAGCTCACTCGACGGCGCGTGGGATGCCGGACGACCTCTGGTGAAGCTCGAGAGCTGCCGTGAATACTATCTCGACAACCTCACCCACTCGCTCCCCTATCTCGTGCCCGAAGCCGAGCAGCTTCTGCACGACATTGGAGCAGCATTTATCGACTCGCTCGAGTCACGTGGCGGTGGCAGCTATCGCATCAAAGTCACCTCTGTGCTACGCACCGACGAGAGTGTGGCGCGTCTGCGCCGGGTAAACCGCAATGCGACCTCCACTTCCGCCCACATCTACGGCACGACCTTCGACATCAGCTACGCCAAATTCATCTGCGACTCGGTGACCGTGCCCCGCACTCAGGAGGATATGAAAAATCTTCTCGGCGAAGTGATGAAAGATATGCGCGACCGTGGCCGCTGTTATGTGAAGTATGAGCGCAAGCAAGGTTGTTTCCATATTACAGCTATAGGCGGCAACTAAGATCCTTTAACCACTTTCGTGATTATGGAGAACAAAGAAGACCACAACACTGGCAAAAGAAGTAGCCGGATAATCCGTCGGATACTGAAAATCGGCGCGATAACTCTTGCCGCACTTCTGCTGATTGTAGCGGCGCTACTTACCGCCGTGGTCATTGCCCTCTCCCCCGAACGTCTCACACGCATTGTCACACGCTATTCCCCTGACTATATCGACGGCACGCTCACGGCGAGCCGCATCGAGCTGACATTCTGGAGCACATTCCCACGGCTTAGTGTCGATATAGATTCACTCACCCTTGTTTCCAATGCCTTCAATGGACTCGACCCAGAGTTGCGCCACCAACTCCCGGCCAATGCCGACACACTACTGACGCTACGCAGTCTGCATGGCGGCCTTAACCTTGCATCACTGCTTGCCGGACGATATGAGCTTTATGACGTGGCTGTCTCGCAACCTTCGGTCAACATCGTTGTAGCCAACGACTCCACCGCCAACTACAATCTCACGCCGGAGTCCTCCGACAGCACCGATCCGCTTCCATCGATAAGTATAAATCGCTTCCTCATACTCAACTCCGGGCCGCTGAGATATTTCTCCCTCCCTGACTCCACCGACTTCTCCCTGAGTCTGAAAGCCGTGGACGCCAACGGAGCAGATTCACCCCTCTACAGTCTTTCGACCGAGGGCGATATGCGCATAGCGGGACTGACTTTGTCGCCCAGCACACCCATGCTTTTCACCGCCGACGGCCACATTCACTGGAACCCGTCGATACCATCGGAGATCGAACTTCGTTCATTCCTGATTTCAGTCGACGGCACTCAGGCATCGCTCGACACACGCATCAACTTCTCTGACACCCTCACAATCAACCACCTCGACCTTTCGCTACCGTCGGTCGACGTCACGCGCGTCGCAGGCTACCTCCCCGCCGGAGCCTTAGAGGACATAGGAGGGTTCGACACCAATATGAACGTGGCACTCGCCTTCCATTTGAGCCAACCCTACGTTCTGCTGCCCGACACCACAACAATCCCGTCAGGACAGCTAAGTTTGAAGATATCCCCATGCCATCTGTCGATAAACCGGCCCAGCCTCAAGTTTGACCAGATAAGTCTGGAAACACAGATTGATATTGACGGTAACAATCTTGACCGATCAGTCATTGATATCAGTGACCTGTCGGTGAAATCCCGTGCACTTGAATTTGATTTCTCCGGTTCGGTCAAGCGACCAGTGAGTGACCCGCTGTTCACTGGCCAGCTGCGTGGACGCGCCTTCACTGCAGCGTTACCCTCCTACATCAGCGATGCCATCGGAGGCAAAATTGCCGGTACCATAGGAACCAACCTTAAAGTGCGCCTACGGCAGAGCGACCTGCAACCCAACCGTTTCCACCGCATCTTTGCGCGCGGCACCATTTCATTGCGCCATTTCGACTTCGCAATGCCATCAGCTTCTGTGCCATCCGACACCATGCGTCTCACCACCCCGGCNGCATTTCTGAAATTCGACAGTGGCAAGAAAATAGAGATCAACGGAGTAACCGCCGATTCACTCCTCACCGTCGGCATCACAGCCGATACTATAACCTACTCAGGCTCAGGCTTGACACTCTTCGCAAGAAACCTTGAAACCGGACTCGGATCACGCAATGTCCATTCTTCGGCCGATACCACACGCATCAACCCGTTCGGAGGNCGCATAAAGGCCGATATGCTGCGCATCGAGTCACTNCCCGACTCCATGAAGGTTGCTTTCAGTAATTTTGACGGCAATGCCTCTTTGCGGCGTTTCGAGGGACTCGACAGCATTCCCCTGCTCTCGTTCGCAGTCGGTTCATCAGGCATTGCCCTCACCAGCCCCGACATGGGACTCGCTATATGGGAGCCGAAACTCGACATATCAGCCCACATCAACGCCCTGATCCCCGACACTACATCAATCAACCGCAACCACGCCANCCCCACAGCGCACCGGCATCGCGCGGCCACCGACAGTGTCGCTGACGACAGCATCATGGCAGCCGGACTGCGACGCCTCATTAACCGCTGGAAGATCACCGGCAGCCTTTCGGCCACCCGTGGCAGACTCCTTTCACGGTCATTCCCGCTCCCAACGCGCATCAACGATGTTGATCTTGCCTTTTCAAGCGACAGCATNACTCTGCACTCACTTGNGCTGAAAATCGGNCGNACCGANCTGAAAGTCAAGGGNGACATCACCAATCTTGAGAAATGGGCGAGCCGNCGTCGCCGCAGTGCCAGGCGCCCCATGCGCATAGGCGTCACTGTCACCGCCGANACCATCGACATCGACCAGCTGTCCGCNGCTACCATGTCATCCACCCCTCCTCCTGTNACAGAAATTGCCCTAACCGATGATACCATCACCGCCATGCTTCCTGTGGAGGCAACCGAGCTTCCCGANGCAGCGGAAGNACCNTTCACTNTTCCGATAAACCTCGAGGCACTNTTCGATGTGAAAGCCCGCAACGTCATATATTCAGGTCTGTTGCTCCACAATTTCAGCGGAGAGCTGGAAACCCGAGCGGGCATCATGCGGCTTCGCGATCTCTCGGCAGCAAGCGACGTCGGGCAGATCGACGTCTCGGCATTATACTCATCACTTGACCCCGACAGCCTGGAGTTCGGNATGGGTATGCGTCTGAGCCGCTTCCACATCGACCGTTTTCTTCAGGTCATGCCGGCTATCGACTCNCTGCTNCCCGCCATGCGCGACCTNAGTGGAATTATTGATGCCGACGTAGCCGCCACCACACGGCTTGANCGCGATATGAATTTCATCATACCCTCGCTCAAGGCCGTTATCGGAATCGACGGCGACAGTCTTGTGCTNCTTGACGACGAGACTTTCCGGTCAATGTCGAAATGGCTTGTGTTNAANAATAAAAAGCGCAACCTCATCGACCACATGAGCGTCAAGATCGACGTCGACAGTTCATTCATGACCATCTATCCATTTATTTTCGACATCGACCGNTACCGCCTCGGGGTGATGGGAACCAACGACCTTGATATGCACCTCAACTATCATGTCTCGGTACTGAAATCACCCTTGCCATTTAAATTNGGNATAAACATCACCGGCACGCCCGACGACATGAAGATCAGGCTCGGCGGAGCGAAAGTAAAAGAAAACGGCGAGGGAGCCGTCGAGCANCTTGCCATCGCCGATACCACACGCATCAACCTTATCAGCCAGTTTGAATCGCTGTTCAGGCGCGGCATAGGGGCATCGCGCAGCTCGTTCACCACTTCAGGACGCCGCCTCGAGCCCATCACAATCGACAGCACCTACACCGACCTCCCCGACAGCATCCTCTCCACCCTCACCGACTCACTCCCTCACTGATCCCCCTCGCTTTGCAGCGACGCGCCACAGTGCATCCGCCATGCCCGTGAAACGGGCGCAACAACTGCCAGCGCCGGATGACCGAAGGGAATCCGGTGAAAACAAGCGTATAATCCTTGAGCTGCGGAGCTGCGATACAACTCCTATCCCCCGTCCACCAAGCTCACCCACCTCCGACCCGTCACTTCCTCAATACCTCCGGCTCCATCATCATCCTATTTGTAGGGGCGCGCCACAGCACGCCCACATGTTGTATTATCGCGTCAGCGATATGATGTTTGTAGGCCTGTATACGCAGGTATGCGGGTTACTCATGTGCCGCCGGAGGCGGATATTAGTTCAAAGCCCCACATCGAGCGCGCCAGCGCGATGGTGTGGGGTATATTGGTTCACATGAACATGGCGTCGAAGACGTCAGTTAACCGACCTCTTTCGAGGCCTGTTCCATTCACGACGCCACCCCATCAAAATGCCTGACAAGGCATTTCAAGACAGTAGCCGGGCGCACCGAAAGGTGCACCCGGGCAAAAGATCCAGAAGGGATCATGCCTGAAAGGCATCCTGTTACAAGGTGTCTTTGCAGACACACATAACACATCATCAACCGGGCACACCTGACGGTGTACCCGGCAAC
>JAAVGC010000082.1 GCA_014800445.1 Bacteroidales bacterium
ACTGTCAGGAGTTTCCGAAAGCCAGAAATCACCATGGTCAAGCACATCAAATTTATCTGTATTATAGAAGATAGCGGCATGTTCGCCCTCATCAGATCCGTTGTCACGACCTACACCGATGTACTCGAAACCGGGAAGCTGTTCCTGAAGATCATCAAGCATGAATTTGAAGCCCTCCTGGGTGCCGAAAATATCGAAGCCATGAAACTTGATCAGGTCCGCGATATAAGGAACGCGCTGCCCCCATCCATTACCCGCTACCGAGTCACTGTGATTGGCCTGACGGATGTTGTAGGTTGCCACCACCATTGTGTCAGGTTTCTCCTCTTTCTGCTGTGCGCATGAGGCAATCAGCATCACGGGAGCAATTATATAAAGTATCTTTTTCATTGCATTTCAAATGATGCGGGTGTGCCCTGATTTAACTGAGACACACCCGCACATAATTTCTGTAAAAACGATTATTTCAGACCCGACTTCTTGGCGATGTCAGCGGGAACACCGTTCTTGTTGACGCCGATCGAGAGAGTCTTGGCAAGGAAGTAAGGAACCGACACGTAGAAATAGCCGTCGTAGATGTGGCCGTCGGTACCCCATGAGTTTTTAACCTTGTAGTAGGGATTGCCCTTCTGATCCACAGCGGTACCCACGATAACCATACCGTGGTCATCGGTGGTCTCCATGCGGTCAAACATTGTCTGACGCATATCCTGAGTAACGTCGATCTCTTTTACCGGACCGTTGAAGTTGTAGCGGTCACGTGCACGTTCTGCGGGAGTGAGAGCCACCCAGCGAGAGAGCTCGGTGCCTTCGAGAGTAGCTTCATCCTTCTCAGCAGGAATCACTGCAAGACCGTTACGCCACTTGAAGCCCGGCTCAGAAACGTCGGCAGCCCACTCTATGGTGTAGCCCTTGTTGATTGCGTTGTCAACGATAGCCTTAAGCTCCTCCATAGGCACATTGTAGTAGTCTTCCCACATCCAGTTGTCGGCAACCTCAATGGGGAACTTTGTGTAGAAAGGATGATGGGTGAACGATGTGAAAGGCACGATCTCCGTAGCATCGATACCGAGGCTCTCGGCATAGGTCTTCGGAGTATAGGTTTTGCCATCAACAACAAAAGTCTCAGGTACTTTACCGAGATATGCGTCGAGAATACCCTCGAGACCCTGCTTCCAGGCGGTCGAGAGGCGGCGGTTGGGGCGACCCTTCACTGCGTTCAAATAAGCCTTCATCACAGCTTCGAGTTCACCATGCATGTGTGAGTCCTCACCGTATGCAAGTCCGGGATAAGCCGATTCGGGAATTGCACCGTATGTCACAAACACGTAGGGAACGTCGGTGATTGCACCACCCTGGCTGAAATTGCCGGTGCCACCGAGACGGATGTAACGGTCTGCTTTGTCCTCATAGACTTTACGCACTGTGAACATCTCTGAGAGGTCAACAGATGGGCCACCCTTGTGGAGGATTTCGTCCTCAAGCTGCGATGTTCCGGAGAAGCACCAGCATGTTCCGCTGGAAGCCTGATTTTTAACCGAGTTGGTAGGATTAATCTTGACATCGGTAAACTTGAAGCCAAGAGAGTCCTGCTTGGCGGCAGGAGCGGTTTGAGCGGTCATCGACACAGCAACTGCTGCGCATGCCACCATGGATAAAACGCGATTGGTCATGTGTTATGAAATATTAATGATATGCAAATATAAATAATATTCTTCTTTACACACTCTTTTTCTATATTTTTGTCCAATGTTAAACTAAAATATTCACGTTTCCATCTTACAATTTCACTTTTATGCAATCCGATATGGCATCAAACGTGTTTTTTCATAACTTCGATACATTTCTCAATACTCCCCCATTCTCCATTATAACTCCGGCTACAATCCGGGAAGCCATAGATCCAGCCATAGCTGAAGCGATCGATGAGATCGAGACTATCGCACACAACCAGGAGCCACCCACGATGGAGAACACAATTATTGCTCTTGAAAAAAGCGGAGCAGCACTTGAACGTGTTCTCGGAGTGGCATATCCCCTTATGGATGCCGACGGAAATGACGAACTTGATGCCATAGCGATGGAAACTGCACCTAAACTTTCCGATTATTCCACACGCATCACTCTTAACGAGGAGTTATGGAAACGTGTAAAAGCAGTTTACGATAGTCGTGACACCCTCGCTCTTGATGCTCACGACGCTATGCTCTTGCAGAAAACCTATGATTCCTTCGCACTTTCCGGAGCCGAGCTTAAAGGCGAGGAGCGCGAACGTCTCAAAAAGTTGAAGGCCGAGTTGTCCGAACTTACCACAAAATTCGGACAAAACGTTACCAACGAACTCAAGACCTATCGCATAAAGCTGAAACGTAGCGACATGGAGGGCGTGACACCGCATATCATCGAAGAAGCCGCCCAGCTTGCCCGCGAAGAGGGAGGGACCGACGACGATTGCACCCTCACGCTGGCACAACCCACCTACTTCGCTTTCATGAAAAGCGCCTCACGTCGTGATCTGCGCGAGAAAATGTGGAAATTATATTCTGGACGTAACACTTCCGGCGAATTCAGTAACATTGAGATCATTAAGCGCATAACTGCTCTTAGGCTTGAAATCGCCCGTCTGCTTGGAGCCGCCACTTTCGCAGAACACAAACTCCGACGCACTATGGCAGGAACCCCTGCGGCAGTCTATGATCTGCTTGACCGGCTGAAAAATGCCTACCGCGAGCCGCAGCAGAAAGAAATGGAACGCCTCACGGAGTTCGCCACCGCCTACGAGGGACATCCCGTCGACATAATGCCGTGGGACTACAGTTACTACAGCAACAAGCTCCGCGAAAAGGAATACTCCTACGACGAGGAGGAACTACGCCCTTATTTTGAGCTTGACAAAGTCATAGATGGTGTATGGCGACTTGCCAACCGACTTTACGGTATTACACTGACAGAGAACAAGAATATAGAAGTTTACCATCCCGATGTCAAAGCATGGGAGGTAACCGATGCCGACGGAAGCTATCTCGGCGTGCTTTACACTGATTTCTTTCCGCGCCCCAACAAACGTCCGGGAGCATGGATGACCAACTTCAAGGAACAGTGGACCGAACCCGACGGTACCGACTCCCGGCCGCATGTATCTATTGTCATGAACTTCACCAAGCCCGTAGCCGGCAAACCATCGCTACTCACCCCAGGTGAAGTGAGCACTTTTCTGCATGAATTCGGCCACGCGCTCCACGGCCTACTCACCCGCGGACGTTACGCTTCCCTCTCTGGCACAAATGTCTATCGGGATTTTGTTGAACTCCCCTCTCAGTTCAACGAGAATTTCCTGCGCAATCGTGAGTTCCTTAACAGCTTTGCACGCCACTACATGACAGGGGAAACATTGCCTGACCATCTGATCGACAAAATGATTGCCGCATCACAATTTGGTGCGGCTTATGCCTGCATGCGTCAGTTGCTGTTCGGATATCTCGACATGGCATGGCACACCGTGACTCACCCTGTCACTGATGCCGAGATATTTGAACGCGAGGCTGTGAAAGAGGTGACAATGTTTGCCAACGTCGACGGAGCTATGGTATCACCTCAGTTCAACCACATCTTTGCAGGTGGTTATGCCGCCGGCTACTACAGCTACAAATGGGCGGAAGTGCTTGATGCCGATGCCTTCTCGGTCTTTGAAAACAATGGCATCTTCGATCCCGCCACAGCTTCCCGCTTCCGCAAGACGATACTTGAACAGGGCGGCTCGGTAAATCCCGCCATACTTTACCGTGAGTTCCGCGGACAGGATGCTGATGTAGAGGCGCTTCTACACCGCGACGGAATCAAATGAAAAAAAAGTTACGTCCGACGTAACCTTTTTTGAAAAAACTGCGTCTAAGTTATAAAACCACTTGAAACAGCTGATCCATTCAATGTCGTCAAACGCAATCATAACGCTCACCGATGTAAACAAGACCTATCCCGGAATTGTGCCGCTCCATGTGCTCAAAGGGATTAATCTTGAAATCAACCGCGGCGAACTCGTGTCGATTATGGGAGCTTCCGGCTCAGGCAAATCCACGCTCCTCAACATCCTCGGCATCCTCGATAATTACGATACCGGCGAGTACATCCTCAATGGCACACTCATTAAAAACCTGAGCGAGAACCGTGCCGCTGAGTTGCGCAACCGTCTTATCGGCTTCGTTTTCCAGTCATTCAACCTCATCACCTACAAAAATGCGGTTGAAAACGTCGCCTTGCCGCTCTTCTATCAGGGAGTATCACGCAAGAAACGCAACATGCTGGCAATGGAACAGCTTGAACGCATGGGACTTGCCGACCGTGCTCACCATCTCCCCGGCGAGCTTTCAGGTGGTCAGAAACAGCGCGTGGCAATCGCACGCTCACTCATCACAAAGCCTTCTATCATCCTCGCCGACGAGCCCACCGGCGCGCTCGACAGCCAGACATCCAAAGAGGTCATGCAGGTTTTCCGTGATCTGAATTCCGATGCCGGCATGACTATCATCATCGTAACCCACGACCCGGGAGTAGGAGCTAAAACCAACCGTGTGATACGCATCTCCGACGGTCTGATAATGCCCGACGAAAATGTTTGATCTGGCAAGAGAAATAGGACAGTCGCTGAGCAACAACAAGCTCCGCACCACCCTAACAGGCCTCTCTGTTGCATGGGGCATCTTCATGCTCATCATACTCCTGAGCATGTCAAACGGTGTCACCAATTCCTTCAAACAGCATGTCATGGCCCAGGGATCAAATTACATAAATATTTTCCCGGGTAATACGTCAAAAGCATATAAGGGTTTGAAAGAGGGACGCTATATTGACCTTCAGGATGGAGATATAGCCACCGTAGAGAGTCAGAACGGAAATTTCACCAAACAGGCATCTTCCACCATGCGTGGATCGGCTGTCACTATATCCTCATCCAAAGATTACATTTCTACAGGATATGAAGGAGTGTACCCCGATGAACTCACCAAACGCGGTATTCCGCTGACCCACGGACGTTTTATCAATCAGCTCGACCTTGATCAGAAGCGCAAGGTAGTCGTTCTCACCGAGCAGAACGCGTCAATCCTTTTCGGCTCACCCGAGGAAGCAATTGGAAAAAACGTAACGCTGAAAGATCTGTCATTTGTCGTGATAGGAGTCATAAACCCACGTTTCGGACAGGAGACCTACATCCCCTTCACCACTGCCAAGGCGCTCAACGGCAATGATCCTTCGATCAATGTGCTTGCCGTGGAGCTGAAGAATGTAAAAACCGAAGAAGATGGTACTCAGGCCGAGAATGAGATTAAGGGTACTCTCTCACGCATCCACAACTTTGCTCCTGACGACGATGGTGCCGTGTGGATATGGAATAGGTTTAAACAGCAGTTGCAGATGAGCATGGGCATGAACATCCTTGAGTATGCCGTTTGGATCATAGGACTGTTCACCATGCTGTCAGGTATCATCGGAGTGAGCAACATCATGTTTGTCTCTGTCAAGGAGCGCACCCACGAGATAGGTATTCGCCGTGCCATCGGAGCGAAACCACGTAGTATTCTCGTTCAGATTATCACCGAGAGCGTGGCGATAACAGGAATATTCGGCTACATCGGTGTCTTTCTGGGAGTTATTATCATGGAGGCGATCAACTCCCTCATGGGTGAAACAGAATTTCTGACAGATGCACGTGTCGACATCTCAATTGCCATTAAAGTTACCATAGTCCTGATTATAGCCGGATGCCTTGCTGGACTTTTCCCCGCACTTAAGGCACTTAAAGTGAAACCGGTCGAGGCATTGCGCGACGAGTAATTAGCTAACTACACTGAGAAAGATGAAGACCACTTTTTTCGACATAGAAAACTGGAAGGAGATCGGTGCCACACTCGCTCGCAACAAAACCCGCACTTTTCTCACTGCATTTGGTATATTCTGGGGTACTGCAATGCTTGCCATGTTGCTCGGAGGCGCCAAAGGATTGGAAAATATGCTCCGGCGTAACTTTGAGGGATTCGCCACCAACACCGCGATCATGTTTCCAGGACGCACCACCATGAGCTATCAGGGATTCAACAAAGGCACATCATGGAATCTCACGGCCACCGATCAGAAGAATATGCGCGCTGGACTCCCCGAAATCGAAGCATTGACAGGTGTTGACAACATACAGTCAACCGTCGGACGCGGAAAACTATCCACAAGCTCTATGGTCACTGGTGTCGACAGCGAGTACAGCAAGATTTTCGAGCCTGTCATACAGGAAGGACGCTTTATCAATGAATCTGATGACATACTTGAAAAGAAAATATGCGTGATCGGTAAGAATGTGGCCGGAACTCTCTTCCCTGAGTCATCACCAATAGGCGAATACATCGAAGTCAATGGCGTATATTTCAAAATAGTCGGAGTCGCATACCAGACGAGTGAAATCAGCATTGGAGACAAAATTGATGATTCGATTATCGTTCCGATGGGGGTATTCCGAAAGGCGTTTAACCGAGGTGAAAATTTAGGTGGCATGATGTTCACTGTAAAGAGTGGTATCACCCCTACCGAACTGAAACCTCGCCTGATGCGCATACTCACAGGCAACCACAAGATGCTGCACCCCGATGATGAAAATGCGATGTTCTTCATGGATGTCTCGGAGCAGTTCAAAATGGTCGACAATCTATTCATGGGTATCTCGCTTCTCGCCCTCTTTGTAGGTGCCGGCACACTTATTGCCGGCATTATCGGGGTAGGCAACATCATGTGGGTGATCGTTAAAGAGCGCACGCAGGAGATAGGCATACGTCGTGCCATAGGAGCCAAGCCCGCCGACATAATTACACAGGTGCTGTCAGAAGGAGTAGCCCTTACCACAATAGCCGGAATCGCAGGAATAACCTTTGCGACTATCGTATTGAAGATTGTTGAGGTGATCACTACCGACGAAAAAGGCACTCCGCAGTTCATGTTGAGTTTCGACGGAGCTATGGAAATTGTACTCGTGTTCATGATACTCGGCATAGGAGCCGGATTTATCCCCGCTGTCAAAGCAA